>CALGGX010000364.1 GCA_937916025.1 uncultured Selenomonadales bacterium | reverse complement strand
TGGGTTCAGAACGTCGTGAGACAGTTCGGTCCATATCCATCGCGGGCGTGAGATAATTGAAAGGATTTGCCCTCAGTACGAGAGGACCGGGGTGAACGAACCGCCGGTGTATCAGTTGTGACGCCAGTTGCACGGCTGAAAAGCTGCGTTCGGACGGGATAAACGCTGAAAGCATCTAAGCGTGAAACCTGCCTTGAGATGAGTTATCTCTTAAGACCACACAGAGATTATGTGTTTGATAGGCTGAGAGTGTAAGCACAGCAATGTGTTGAGCGAATCAGTACTAATCGGTCGTGTCCTTTTACTTACTGATGTATCTCTTATGCGAATCCGGTGGCAATGGCAGAGTGGTTCCACCCGTTCCCTTTCCGAACACGGCAGTTAAGCACTCGCGCGCCGACAGTACTGAGTTGGAGACGACTCGGGAGGTTAGGTCGCCGCCGGTTTCACCGCCCGCTGATTATGCGGGCTTTTTCGTTTCGGAAACTCGCGCTTGACTTATAGTCGACTTCAAATGATATTATCAACTCGTCGATAAACATATTTTATGATAGGAGGCAGATTGAATGACGATTGGCGAAGTCAGTAAAAAGTTCGGAATGACTGCCGACACAATCCGATATTACGAACGGATCGGATTGTTGCCTTATATCCCGCGCAAGAAAAACGGTATCAGAGACTTCGACGAAGAAGCGTGCAAGTGGGTGTCTTTCGTAAAATGCATGCGCGGTGCCGGAGTTCAAATCGAGGCATTGATTGAATACGTCACTTTGATGAAAAATGATGATGATCCGAAACGGCGGAGAGAAATTCTCGTCCAACAACGCGTAAAACTCATCGATAAACTTGAACAACTTCGAAGCACGATTGAGCGACTCAATTTCAAAATCGATCATTACGACGAAATGCTTTTGAAATCGAAACTATAATCGAAACAGGCTTCCACAAATTTTAATCAAATTTTAATCTTCTTCTAAAGATTTATTTCAGAAAAAGGGTTATAATCATTCTGTAAACAATTAATGAAAACAATGCAATCAATCAATCGAACGGTCTCACCAGCCGTGAGATGTGTGTTGTGTTTGACGGTTCCACCAGACCGGCGACGCTAAAATTCGAGAGGTGATGCGATGACGTGATGGTTATTTCGGAAATATCGATGAAAAAAGGCGGTGTCTCTTTTGAAGAGTTCGCCGCCTTTTTTTATTCCTCCGCTCGTCAATAGACAATCTGTTTACCGCCGTAATAACGCGGTGCCCAATACACGTTATCGAGATTGTCAACGCGAACGCCTTTACTCGAGGAAGTATGCAGAAATTGACCGTTGCCGATGTAAATGCCGACGTGGGATGCGCCCGGCTCGTAAGTAGTGAAGAAAACCAGATCGCCCGCACGCAAATCTTTTTGTTTCACCGACTTGCCGAGCTTGTATTGCTCGTCCGCCAAACGCGGCAATTGCAATCCGTTCTGCTTGAAAACATATTGAATGAATCCGGAACAATCGAAACCGGACGGAGTCGTCCCTCCGAATACGTAAGGCACTCCGAGGTATTTTTTCGCCGTTGCAATCAATTCTTCGGCTTGAATTTCATCGATCAGAACTTTACCGAGCGGAACCAACTTCGAGTCGCTGTATTCAACCGCGTCACGCTCGCGAATTTTTGAATCGGCAGTTCGGCGAGTGATTGTCTGTGCATTTTTTAATGCCCGCCACGTTGCGTTGTTAACCACGCCCGTCACACTGAGCGATTGATCGCGTTGAAATGCTTCCACCGCGCGCTTTGTTTCCGCGCCGAATATCCCGTCCAATTCGCTGATGTCATAACCGATTTTTTTGAGCTGCTGTTGCAGAATGAGTACGTCGCGCCCTTTAGCATTTATCGACAGTGTAGGCGACGCAAATACCGTGGGGCTCGCAAATGTCAAAGTCAACAGCACCCCGATTTTCAGCAATGTTTTCAATTCCATCGCGCGTCTACCTCACTTGATTTGTCAAAATTCGTCGAAGCGGAATGAAAATTTCTGCCACGGTTTTATGCAATTCACCAAGCCGTTTTCGTTTTCCAGAATCTTCGCCGTCACGTTTACGCGCGCATCTGCCGGCAGTAAATCTTCCACGATCTGAACTTCGCCCATGTATCGTCCGAAGTTTTCATTGTCGATTGTCACGCAACCGTATGTTCGTTCCGCCGGATTTTCGTCCGGCACAATTTTTTTATTCATTTGCGTCAATAATTTGCGCCCTTCAGCCGCGCGGATAACGCTTCGAGTGATTTCCGGGCGAGATGTGAAGGTGTTTGACAGCAAATCAATTGCAATCGGATCGAGTGTCAAAAGCCGCGCATGGATTACAATCTCATCGGTTCGCACGTCGGCGATTGCCTTTAATTCCGCATCGGTCGGTTGCCCGTCGCCGATTATTATGAAATCCGCTCCCATCGCCGCCGCATATCGCGCCGATAAATCCGTGTTGTAATTTCGACACATCTCGAGAGTCGTCAAGCCTTCGCCCAACGGCGGACGCCGAACTCCGTCGCGACTCGATACAAATGCGCCGACCGTCAAGCCGAATTCATGCAACATCTTGTTTTGATCGCTGAAATAATAGTTATCCAGCCCGGTGTAAACGTGCGGATAATAATTGTGCAATGCGCTGATGTTTTTGAAATTCGCATCAAGATTGACCAGTGCCTTCAAAAAATCTTCCGTGATCGTCGAGGCGTTCAGCTGAATTTTGTGAATGCGACTTAAATCGGCAACCTGACCTATGTCAAAGCCGTCGTCGAGCCGAAGCGTGAATTCGTCAAAGTCAAACGCAATGATGTTATCCGCATTCACGTCAAGGATAATCTCAAAATCATTGTCGACTGCCGCGCCGATCATCGCCGTAAATTCTTCATAAAATTGTTCTTCGTCATTCATCGCCTCGGGAATTTGCGTCGATGTAAAAAATTTTTTCAGCCCCATCGACGCCGCGCGCTCGATCAACGAGATATTTTCGGCAACACTCGCGCCCAAGCCCGCATAAACCGAAATGCCGTTTTCCATTCTGTCACCGCCTTCATTTTGCCTTCTTGATCAATTCAATTGCCGTCTTTGCATGTCCGTCGGCTTTTTCAAGTGCCGCAAGTGCTTCTTCCGAACCGCAACCCGTTGCCGTCATGATTATTCGCCGCGCCCGATCCCGCAATTTGTCGTTCGTCGCATGCAGATCAACCATCAAATTGCCGTACACTTTTCCGAGCCGGATCATCGTTGCCGTCGTCAGCATGTTCAGGATCATCTTCGTCGCCGTGCCGGCCTTCATTCGCGTCGAACCGGTGATCACTTCCGCGCCGGTGATCGGCGTGATTGCTATATCTGCAATCGCCGAAGCTTCCGATTGATCGACACAGGAAATTGCAATCGTCGATGCACCGAGCGATTTCGCGTATTCAAGCCCGCTCAAAACATACGGCGTACGCCCGGAGGCCGCGATTCCTGTCAACACGTCCGATGCCGAGAAGTTTCTTTCATTGAGATCACTGATTGCGCGCGCGCGATTATCTTCCGCGCCCTCGAGTGAATTTACCAATGCTCGGATGCCGCCGGCAATTATTCCCTGCACCAAGTGCGGCGAGACGCCGAAAGTCGCCGGGCATTCCGAGGCGTCGAGCACGCCCAATCGCCCGGAAGTTCCCGCGCCGATATAAAAAAGACGCCCGCCTTCGGATATTTTGTCGGTGATCAGATCGACTGCCTTCGTAATTTCCGGCAATACCGATTCGACCGCCAGCGCGGCTTTTTTGTCTTCTTCATTGATGAGCTTCAATATCGTCGGCGTATCCATTTGATCGATTCGCGCCGTTGCAGGATTTTGTTGCTCCGTCGTCAATTCTGAAAGCTCCATAATATCAGTCTCCATTCCTCTCTTTGACGAAACTCATGGTATCCAAATATATTGCGCCAATGCGCCGTTGCCGTCGTAAATCATGCTGTTTTTCAATCGGTTGAGGGGCGCAATAATCGGAGCGCACAGCAATCGTATTTTGAAACGCAAAAACGTATGCGAGTTATTGCCGAAGATCGGAATGGTCGGCAAAACGTAATGCCCTTTGTGCGCCAAGCCGTAGTCGATCGCAAATGCCGCGCGGTAGCCGACTTCGCGTGTGAGTTGCTCGACTTCTCGAGTGTACATGCCGCCGGGAAATGAAATGTAATTCGCCGGTTTTTTAATATACCACTCGACGGCTTGTTTTGAATTGATGAGTTGATTGCGAACGTCTTGTGTCGATAAAAGCTCGGCGAGGTTTTCGTGATTGAGTGTATTGCTTTCGATGTCAAAGACGCCGCCGGATTGCAATTCGCGCGCCTGCTCCCACGTGATGTATGTCGGATACAGATTCAAAAAATCGGTGATGACAAACAGAGTCGCCTTCGCGTTGTATTTCTGAAGGATCGGAAGTGCGGTTTTGTAAATGTCGAGTCGTCCGCCGC
>CALGGX010000363.1 GCA_937916025.1 uncultured Selenomonadales bacterium | reverse complement strand
TATGGCGAAACTTTTGCCGCGCGTTGGCGGGACGTTCGTGCAAATGGAAGACGAAATTGCGAGCATGGGCGTAGTGTTAGGCGCGTCGCTGGCTGGCAAAAAAGTTTTAACGGCGTCCTCGGGACCAGGAATTTCGCTGAAGCAGGAACTGATAGGTTACGCGGCGGCGACGGAAATTCCGGTGGTAATCGTGAACGTGCAGCGCGTAGGACCTTCGACGGGACAGCCGACGGCGCCTTCGCAGGGCGACGTAATGCAGGCGCGCTGGGGCACTCACGGCGATCATCCGATCATTGCAATCAGTCCGTGGAGCGTCCGTGAGGCATTCAATCTGGCGGTACGCGCCGTCAATCTCGCCGAACAATTTCGCTCGCCGGTGATTTTACTGATGGACGAGATCGTGGGGCATTTGCGAGAGAAGGTCGAATTGCCGGAGACGGTTGAAGTATATCCTCGCCGCAAGCCGAAGAAGAGCCGCGCGGAAGGTTACGAGCCGTATGCGCCGGACGATGATCTCGTTCCGAACATTGCCGATTTCGGCGAAGGCTATCACATCCACGTGACGGGTTTGATCCACGACGAGACGGGCTTCCCGGTCGGCAGTCCGAAGGTTACGCGCGAGGCGATTGATCGGTTGCACAAAAAAATCGAGCGCGCGGTCGATGAGATCGTGCAGGTCGAGGAACTGTTCATGGACGATGCCGAGTATGCGGTGATTGCTTTCGGCGGCACGGCTCGGACGGCGTACGAAGCGGTTCGAGAAGCTCGCGAGCGCGGCATCAAAGTCGGCATGCTTCGGCTGATCACAATCTGGCCGTTTGCGGATAAAGCCGTGTTTGAATTGGCGCGGCGCGTGAAAGGCATTTTGGTCGTCGAGCTCAATTACGGGCAAATCGTCAACGAAGTCAAACGCGCGGCGAACGGGCAATGTCCCGTGGAGCTGTGCGCGAAATACAACATGCAGATATTCGAGCCGGAAGAGATTGAAGAAGCGATTGATCGGCTGGCGGCGAATATCGGAGGTGGAAATTAATGCCGCAGAGATTTTTTCCGCCGTTTTCTGTCGGAGCGAATGTGTCAAATCAAGCGATAACGGACGCGTTTCGGTGCAAAAATATCGGCGGCATTCGCTATTCGACGGCGACAAAAACGATCGTGCTGATTTTGAATTATAATTTCGGGATATATGACAACAGCTCGAACGCGGATGACGGCGAATTTTATTTTGCGGGCGAAGGGCAAGAAGGCGATCAGTGTATGAATCGCGGCAATTTGCGATTGAACAACGCGGCGGCGGACGGCATTGAATTGCATCTGTTTGAATCACTTGTGAATGATCCGGGCTATCGATATCGCGGCACGGTCGAGACGATCGGTGAACCGAGCGTCGAGCGTCAAGCGGATAAGAACGGCAACGAGCGAAATGTTTTTATGTTCAAATTGCGGAGGTGCAAGCAATGATTGAACGCAACTATGAAAAGTATTTCCGGCAAAATCGACTGCCGCATTTATGGTGTCCGGGTTGCGGCAACGGAATTGCAATGAAGGCGATCGTGCAGGCGATTGACGGCAAGGACGGTTGGACGCAAGACAATACGATCATCGTCTCGGGCATCGGCTGTTCGTCTCGCGCGTCCGGCTACATGGATTTTGATACTCTGCACACGGCGCATGGGCGGGCGATTCCGTTCGCGACGGGGATCAAACTCGCGCGTCCGGAACTTAATGTCATTGTCATAACCGGCGACGGCGATTGCACGGCGATCGGCGGCGGGCATTTCATTCACGGCTGTCGACGCAACATCGACTTGACGGTCGTGCTTTTCAACAACAACATCTACGGCATGACGGGCGGGCAGGCTTCGCCGATGACTCCGCTCGGCAAAAAAGCAACTACGGCTCCGTACGGCTCGATCGATCGTCCTTTCGATGCATGCAAATTGGCGGAAGCGGCGGGCGCGACGTACGTTGCTCGCTCGACGGCGTTTCATGTTCAGCATCTCGTCAAAATGATCCGTGACGGGCTCGACAACAAAGGCTTCTCGTTCATCGAAGCGTTGGTGCAATGCCCGACGGCGTACGGGCGGCGAAACAAACTCGGAGAACCGGCGAAGATGATGGCATGGATGCGCGATAACGCCGTGATGAAATCGGCGTGGGATAAGTTGTCGGACGAAAAGAAGTCGGAAGGCAAATTTCCGATCGGATTGTTTTACAAAGCAGAGGCGATCGATTATGACACGGCGTATGATCACGTCATCGAGCTTGCGCATGCAAAATAATTTTTCGTTGAATGCGGGTATACATTGAAGGAAGTCCTTGACTTCCAATTTTTTTTGCGTATAATACGAACTATAAGAAATAAGTCATAGTTGATATCAAGCAATAGACATAGCAAGCAGAGAAATTGTAGGAGGCAACCGACAATGAGAAGACAGATGAGACTTTCAGGATCAGGCGGACAGGGAGTCATCACGGCAGCGATCATTCTGGCGGAAGCTGCCGTATCGGAAGGGAAGCAGGCGGTGCAATCTCAGTCTTACGGACCGGAGGCACGCGGCGGCGCATCCAAATCCGAAGTCATCATCGACGATGGAACGATCTTCCATCCGCATGTCAAACATCCCGACTACGTCCTCGCAATGACGCAGAAAGCGGCAGACAAGTATTTTGAAGACATGAACCCGGACGGAGTGCTCGTGCTTGACTCGGATCTGGTTCCGAGCGTCCCCGACGTGAAAAATGTTGTGCAAATTCCGATCACGAAGCTCGCGGTGGAAAAAGTAGGCAAGGCGTTGTTTGCGAACATCGTTGCTCTCGGCGCGCTCGTCAAATTGACGAAGATTGTCGAGCTCGACACCATCAAACGCTCGGTTGCCAATCGCGTGCCGCCCGCCACAGTCGAGAAAAATATGTATGCATTGCAAATCGGCTACGATGCCGTTGCATAATATAGATCGAAACAAAAAAAGAGCCTCGCGCGAGGCTCGTATTTTTTTGCAATCAATTGCTTTTTCTGAAGTGATCCATGAACTCGGCGAGAGCTTCGGCTCCGGCAATCGGCATGAGA
>CALGGX010000362.1 GCA_937916025.1 uncultured Selenomonadales bacterium | reverse complement strand
AAAAAGCGCGCGCTCAAGGAGCTTCGTTTATATTTGAATGAAAACGCGACGACGATTGCGGCGAAGGCAGAGAGCATAGTCGATCACTTCATGCGCAATGTACAATCGCAAATCGGCGGTCGAGCGCGAGCGATGGTAGTCACCGACGGCATTAAGCAGGCAGTCAATTATTATCGGGCGATTGAAAGATTGCTGATCGAACGCAACAGTCCGTACAGATCGATCGTCGCATTTACGGGCAAAATCGAGATTGACGGCGAGCAATACGACGAACGTAGTTTGAACGGCTTTTCCGACATTGAGAGAAAAATTCAGCAGGAGCCGTATCGATTGCTGATCGTGGCGGACAAGTTTCAAACCGGCTATGATGAACCGCTGTTGCAGACGATGTATGTCGATAAGGTATTGAGCGGCGTGCGTGCGGTGCAAACATTATCTCGGCTCAACCGTTGCGCGCCGAATAAACGAGAAGTCTTCGTGCTGGACTTTGCAAACACGACAGCTGCGATTGTCTCGGCGTTCGAGCGATATTATCAAACAACGTTGATGTCGGGCGTGACGGATGCGGCGAAACTGAATGAATTGGTCGAGCTGATGTATGCGATGAAGGTCTTCACGCCGGAGGAACTCGACAATGTGGCGGCAGCGGAACTCAATCGAAAGCCTGAAGATATATATCCGCCGATCGATCGGAGCATCGAGCGATTCAAAGCACTCAACGACGGCGAACAAAAGCAATTTCGCGCGGCATTGAAGAATTTCTTAAAAGTGTACAGCTTCCTTTCGTGCGTAGTCGAATGCAACGGCGGGAGCGAGTTCGCGAAATTGGCAATGTATCTGGATCGATTGAAAATGAAATTGCCGCGCGGCGATGACGAAATTCGCGCAGCGGAAGAGATAAGGAAGTGCGTCGATTTGACAAGTTATCGTGCGGCACTCTGTCAACAGAGTGAAGAACTGAAACTCAGCGGCGGCGATGCGAAATTGTCGGCGATGTCGATACAAACCGAGTTGGAGCGATTAAATACGCCGGAGCTTGAACATTTGAGCGATATCCTCGAGACATTTCGTCGCGAGTGGCGGAGTCAATTCGATAACGATACCCTCGACAAATTGTCGAATGAAACGCGGGATGTGATTCAAAAAATTGCGATCGATCGAAGGTATTTGAACGCGAAGCGATATTCCGATGCTCAAAATGCACGTATTGAAAGCGATCGACTGGTGTTAAGTTTGATCATGAATTCAGACGAACTGTACAAGGCATTTAACTCGCACAAGCAAGGCGATTGGTCGAAGCAGGAGTTTAGATTGTGGCTCCTGAATTACGTTTTTCAAACACTTTATCGCGACGGTGATACATTCGGCTTTTAAAAGACTTGAAAAAATTGCCGTCGAAAGATACAATCTCTGCAGTTTCAATTGATAATCGGGAGGCAAAATAATTTTGAGTGACAACGACAAGAACATTTCAAAGACTTACGAACCGCAGACGTTCGAGAAGAAGAATTATGAGTTCTGGGAGACGCATAACTTCTTCCGCGCGGACGAGAATTCGGCGAAAAAGGCGTACAGCATTGTGATCCCGCCGCCGAATGTCACGGGGCAATTGCATATGGGGCATGCACTCGACAATACTCTGCAGGATATTCTGATCCGATATCACAGAATGCGCGGCGACGAAACGCTGTGGATGCCGGGTTGCGATCATGCCGGCATTGCCACGCAAGCGCGCGTCGAAGAAGCACTCCGCAAGGAAGGCACCAATCGCTATGAACTCGGGCGCGAGAAATTCCTCGAGCGCGTTTGGCAATGGAAGCAAGAGTACGGCAGTCGAATCATGTATCAACTCCGATCGCTCGGCTCTTCATGCGATTGGGCGCGAGAACGCTTCACCATGGACGAGGGTTGCTCGAAAGCCGTCCGAGAAGTTTTCGTCACGCTTTACGACGAAGGCTTGATTTATCGCGGCAAGCGCATCACAAACTGGTGCCCGCATTGCAATACCGCGCTGTCGGATATCGAAGTCGAGCACGTAACCGAGGCGGGGCATCTGTGGCATTTGCGCTATCCGTTTGAGGACGGCTCGGGCTTTGTTGAAGTCGCCACGACTCGTCCGGAAACGATGCTCGGCGATACCGGAGTCGCCGTTCATCCCGACGACGAGCGATACAAACATCTGATCGGCAAGACATTGATCCTGCCGCTGGTCGGGCGCAAGATCAAACTCTTCGCCGATGAATACGTCGATCGGGAGTTCGGTACTGGCGCGGTGAAAGTCACTCCCGCGCATGATCCGAACGACTTCGAGATGGGCTTGCGGCATGATCTCGAGCAAATCAAAGTGATCGAAAACGACGGCAGAATGTCTGAAGGTCTCGGCAAATACAGCGGTCTCGATCGATACGAATGCCGCCGCGTGATCGTCGAGGATTTGAAGGCGATCGGCTCGCTCGTCTCGACAGAAGATCACGAACACGCCGTCGGACATTGCTCGCGTTGCAATACAACCGTCGAGCCGCTGATCTCAAAGCAGTGGTTTGTCAAGATGGAGACGCTCGCAAAACCGGCAATCGACGCCGTTCGCGACGGCAGAATGCAATTCGTGCCGGAGCGGTTCACCAAAATCTACGAGAACTGGCTCGAAAATATTCGCGATTGGTGTATCTCGCGGCAGTTGTGGTGGGGACATCGAATTCCGGCATGGTATTGCGATGATTGCGGAAAAACGTCCGTCTCTCGCGTCGATCTCGACAAATGCCCGCATTGCGGCAGCCAACATATTCATCAGGACGAAGATGTGCTCGATACATGGTTCAGCTCCGGACTGTGGCCGTTTTCGACGATGGGCTGGCCCGAGCAGACCAAGACCCTCGAGAAATTCTATCCGACAAGCGTGCTCGTCACCGGCTATGACATCATCTTTTTCTGGGTGGCGCGAATGATGATGATGGGCTTGAAATTCGCCGGTGATGTTCCTTTCAAAAAAGTATTCATTCATGGATTGATCCGAGACTCGCAGGGGCGCAAGATGAGCAAATCGCTCGGCAACGGCATCGATCCGCTGCTGG
>CALGGX010000361.1 GCA_937916025.1 uncultured Selenomonadales bacterium | reverse complement strand
GCAATGCAAGGCTTTGAAGATCCGACAAATCGGCGTCCTTACGATTGGAAAAACGGCGACGACGCAATCCGCGCGGAGTATAAGAAATTCATCAAAGTCCGCAAAGAAAACGCGGCACTTCGGACGGGCGAGCTTCTGCCGTTGCATGCGTACGGAGATATTGTTGCGTTTGCGCGCGTCATTCGCAACGGGCGCGATGTGTTCGGCAATGCGGAGCAGAATGCGGCGTATATTGTTGCGTTCAATCGCTCGAAAGAGGCGCGCGACGTGTCGTTTGATGTTGTCGACTTTGCAAACGGCGTTTTCGTCGATGTGTTTGACGGTCGAAATACGGCGTCGGCGATCTCGGCAAAGAGGCGTTTGAATTCGTCGATTATCTGAAGGAAGCGGGGCAATCGATCTGGCAAATCCTGCCGCTCAATCCGGTCGGCTTCGGCTTTTCGCCGTATCAATCGCCGTCGGCATTCGCGAGCAATCCGATGATCATCTCGATTGACGGGCTGATCGAACTCGGTCTGCTCGAAGAATCGGAAGTCAAACCGCTCGAGATCAAAAATCCCGCCGTTGCCGAATTCTTCAAAGTCAACGCTTGGAAGGAAAAACTCTTCAAGAAAGCGTATGAAAAATTCGCGTCGATAAAAGAAGGCGAGCTCCGTCGAAAGTTTGATGAATTCCGTGCCCGCGAAAAGTATTGGCTCGATGATTACGGCTTGTTCATGGCGTTGAAGGTCGATAATAAAGACAAGGACTGGACGAAATGGGCTGATCCGATCAAACAGCGCGAGCCCGAGGCACTCGAAAAAGCCGCCGCGCGGTTGGCGAATATCATCGAGTTCGAGGAGTTCAAGCAGTTCATTTTCGATCTGCAGTGGGCGAAATTGCATGCCTACGCTCGGGAGCGGAACATTGAAATACTCGGAGACATGCCGATCTTCATCAGTGCCGACAGCGCGGATGCTTGGGCGAATCAGAAATTCTTCAAGCTGAATGAAGACGGCACGCCGAAGAAGGTCGCGGGTGTTCCGCCGGATTATTTCTCCGCAACCGGTCAGCTGTGGGGCAATCCGCAATACGATTGGGATGAAATGGAGCTCGACAAATACTCGTGGTGGAAACTTCGACTGAAGAAGTTGCTCGAGATTGTCGACATGGTTCGGATCGATCACTTCCGTGGCTTCGAGGCGTATTGGGAGATCGACAGCACGGAAAAGACGGCGATCAACGGCAAATGGATCAAAGGGCCGGGCATGTCGTTATTCACCGAGCTCGGGCGCGATATCAACGAGCTTTCGCGACGAATTGTGGCGGAAGATCTCGGCGTGATCACGGATGAAGTCGAGCAGTTGCGTTTGGATTGCGGCTTCCCGGGCATGAAAATCCTGCACTTCGAGTTGCATTTCAATGAAGACGGGCGCATCGGATTTATGTCGCCGGAGAATTCGCTGGTGTACACCGGCACGCATGACAACAACACGACGGTCGGTTGGTTCATGGAAGATGTCGACGAGGTCAGCAAGGTCGTGATTGCGAAATTGATCGGCGCGGATGCCCGGCGTCCGGACGATGTTTGCAGTAAGCTGATCGAATTTGCGTACGCATCAAACAGTCGGTTTGCGATCATTCCGATGCAGGATGTTCTGAAGCTCGACAGCGGCAGTCGAATGAACACGCCGGGCACGGTCGGAACCAATTGGAGCTGGCGTTTGCAACCGGATTATCGACTCGAATCCGAAGCAGGAAAATTGAAGGCATTGTGCAATAAATACAAGCGATAAAAATTGTTGGGAGTTGATTTGATGGATAAGAATACGTTCGTGGGTGAAAAGCCGTGAGATCGGAAGAGCGTCGTGTAGGGAAAGAGTGTAGATCTCGGTGG
>CALGGX010000360.1 GCA_937916025.1 uncultured Selenomonadales bacterium | reverse complement strand
GGCTCTCGATCGTCTCGCCGCCGAATTCAGCGAAGAATTGTCGAACCTCGGCGTCCGCGTCTCCGAACTCGAAAAATATGCCGATAAAATCGTTTGGAACGGCAAGATCGAATACACTTACACTTCCGAGCGCACCGATCCTTCCGATACCGGCAAGAAACACAAAGACAACAATGACGGCTATGTCTTCCGCTTCGAGCCGACGGCAACCGTCAACGATCATTGGACGCTCCACGCGCGTATTGACGCCGAAGGCGATATGAAAGACAGCTCGTCCGGCAATTTCGGAATGGTGCGCGGCTGGGCGGAAGGCGATTACGATAACTTCAATCTTAAAGTCGGTAAACAGGAACTGTACACGAATGAATCCGGTCTGATCTGGGATACGGAGTTCAGCGGCGCGGCATTGACGTTCGGCAACAAGGCAACGATCTCGTTGCTCGCCGGTCGCGTGAGTGCAGACGGAGTTGCAGTCGAAGACGAAGATGATCCTTCGAGCATGCAGGGCGTCAACCTTCAGTATGATACCGAGCGCGGACTTTACGGCGGCGCGGGTTGGTATCGCGTTGAGGACGACGATCTCAAGTCGACGGCTTATTCAAAGCACGGGCGCGAGGATAAAGCCAACATCTGGTCGGTAAATGCCGGTTATAAATTCGGCGAGAAGGCAAACCTCTGGGGCTCATATGCAAACAACACCAAAGCCGATTACGAAGATTATGCGTGGCAGGCGGAGTTTGATTACGGCACCTACGGCGACAATCCGGAGAAAGGCGATTGGGGTTTGTGGGCAGGCTATCGCCGCATGGGCACGAACACTTCATTCGCCGGAACTTACGATGATGTTTTGCAGGGCACCAAGGGCTGGTTTGTAGGCGGAGCCTATGCGCCGTTCAAAAACATCGGACTCGTGGCGCGCTACTTCAACGGCGAATACATCACCGGCGGCGGCGATGCAGAAAAACTCTTCGGTCGAGTCGAGTTCTTCTTCTGATCAATTCAAAGGCAAACACAATTTCCGATAATGACAAAGACAGTGATGTTTGATAAAATGTCACTGTTATTTTTTTTCGGAGGTGTTTGCTCGTGATCAAAATTGTATTCGTCTGCTTCGGAAATATTTGCCGCTCGCCGATGGCGGAATTTGTCATGAAGGATTTAATCCGCGCGGCAGGTCTCGACGATAAAATTATTGCAGACTCGGCGGGTTGCCATCCTTCGGTCGGCACGCCCATGTCCGACGGCACGCGTCGGCAACTTCAAAAGCACAACATCCCCTTTACTCGAAAGACTTCGGCGCAATTGACGCGCGCGAATTATTCGACTTACGATTACATAATCGGTTTGGATAAGTCGAATGTCGAGGACATTATCGACATTATGAACGGCGATCCGGAGCGTAAAATTTATTTGTTGCTCGCTTTTGCCGGAGAAAATCGTTCGGTTGCCGATCCATGGTACACCGACGATTACGCGACGACTTATGTCGACGTGCTGAAGGGGTGCACCGCTCTGCTCGAGGTGATAAAGCGTGAAGTTCAATGAATTTATGTCCGATCTGAAAAAAGGCAAGCCGAAGCAAGTATATCTGCTGGCGGGCGCGGAATCGTATTACATCGATCGGGCGCGCGAAAAACTGCTGTCGTTGTTGTTTGAAGACAAAGCCGCGCGGCGCGACGGTTTGACGGTGCTCGATTGCGATAATAAAATCGACATTTCGGAGATAATCGCCGTGCTCGACACCGCGCCGTTGTTCGTCGAAAAAAATGTCGTGCTGATCAAAAACGCGACGCTTTTCAAGAGCCGAAGCTCGGACGATGCCGACAAGTCCGACGCGAAAACCGAGCAACTGATCAAAGTATTGTCGAATATGATCGAAACGAATTATGCGATCTTCACGACGAACGATACGCCGGATAAGCGCAAAAAACTCTACAAAACGATCACGAAAATCGGCGGCGTGCTCGAGGCGGAGCAATTGAAGTCGTATCAGCTCGATCCGTGGTTGAATGACAAACTGAAGTCGCTGAAAATGACGATGGACACGGACGCGCGGCAATATTTCATGGAGACGGCGGCGATGATGCCGGAAATATCGCTCGGCTTGCTTGACAACGAACTCGACAAAGTCGCGCTGTATGTCAAAGGCGATCGAATCACGCGTAAGGAATTGCAGAAAGTGCTTGCCGATCTGCCGGAAATATCGAATTTCGCGTTGATCGACGCAATCGGCGCGAAGGATTTGCGAAAAGCGATGCGGCTGTTGGAATTGCAGAATGATGATGTCAAAAACGTAATGATCACGATGGCGTTGTTGGTTCGGCAAGTACGAATGTTGATGCGCGCAAAGCATTTCATGAGCAAGGGGGTGTACGGCAAGGC
>CALGGX010000359.1 GCA_937916025.1 uncultured Selenomonadales bacterium | reverse complement strand
AACTCGAAGTCGATTTTCAGCAATTGAGTTTCGAGCGGCGTCGGGCGATGCAACACCGTCCACGACGATTCCATTCCAAACTCGCGCGGTTTTGCAACATCGGAAATTTCATTGTCGCCGGTGTGCATGACAAACAAGCCTTGATCTCGAAACTGCTTCCAGATTTTTCCGTTTGACTTTACGTTGTTTGAAATGATCACTTCAACCGGCACGAACAGTCCGCATTTTTCGAGCATCCGTCGAACCGAGTCCGTCGGCAAATACATGTCCGAAATCAGCACGTCGCCGGAGCAGACTTGATTGATGTTCTCCGCAATCGGAATTGCCTGTTCAAATTCGACGTCGAGCTCGACCTGCTTCCAACGATCGGTTGTCTGTTTGTCGAGTTTGAAAATCTGCCACATCACGTCATAGATATCGCCAAGTTTGAAGTTGATGCCGATATTGAGGATCAATTGCTCTGCCGTCTTGCGCATGTTGGCGAAGTTTTTGACTCCGAGCCGTTGCTCGACAATGTCAAACACGCGTTGCGGAAAAACGCATCTTCGCGCAATAAGAGTGTCAAAAATGTCCCACGTCCTCAACATAAAAATCAATCACCTCTTACGATTTTCGATTGTTTTTTGAATTGATAAATCCGGCTAAGTTATCGCTTGCTTCATTGATGTCGTGTTGCTCTTTGAAACCGAATTGCTTTGCCAAGATTCCGAACTCCGTCAACAGCATCTTCAGCATTGACAACAAATCTTCCGTGCGCTCGAATTTCGACCATTGAATTTCGGATTGCAGAACGACTTTCATGCATGCTTCAAACACGTCCAAATTCACGGTGTCGTTAACTTCGGAGAAAACGACGTTCGGAATAATTTTATCGGCAGTTTCGATGACTTTCAATCGAATCGGCGAGTTGTGCGTTGCGCGATTGAACAGCTCCGTTTCATCACCCGGCGGCAACTTGTCTTTTACGCAGTCAAACATGTAAAGATTGAGCGGAGCTTTATCGTTTTGCATTGCCGGAATGTCTTTTACATTCATTTTGTTTGCAAACAGCTCGAAAATATTGCCGTCGAATGAGACAAGCAATTTCTTCTCCGTAAGCAACAAAATGCAGATGAGAACCGAGTAATTCAACCCGGACTTTTTGCGCAGAATTTCCAAATGTTGACCGCTGCCGCGCAAATCGATCATCAATGCGCGTCGATTTTTAATCTCTTGCGAAAAGTATTTAACCATGTCATCCGCACAATTTTGCACCAGCTTGCGCGAATAGTAGAGATAATTATTGGCAGGTTCCGGTTCGTTCCGATCCGACTTCAGCCGTTGATACAGTTGCCGCATGTAATACGTGTCGCGCCCGCAAAAGCCGAGATATTCAAAGCCGTATGCTTTCAGTACTTTGTCAATCAATTGCGCGATCAACATCAACGCGCCGACATTGATTACAAACAGCGACCAATATTTACGCCGGACTTCTTCATCAAACGGATTTGCCAAACGGAGCTCGCGAAGGTACGCGCCGAAATCGAAATCGATTTTCAGCAATTGAGTTTCGAGCGGCGTCGGACGGCTGAGTACCGTCCAAGACGATTCCATTCCAAATTCGCGCGGCTTTGCAACATCGGAAATTTCATTGTCGCCGGTATGGAAAAGATATACGCCCTGCTCTTGAAAACGGCGATAAACTCTGCCGCTTGCCTTACCGCTCGTCGAAACAACAATCTCAACCGGCTCAAGCAGTCCGCATTTTTTCAATAAACGTCGGATCGTTTTCTCCGGCAAATACATATCGGAAATCAGCACATCATCCGCTCTGACCTGATTAATGTTTTCGACAATCGGAACGGCTTGTTCAAATTCAACGTCGAGCTCGACCTGCTTCCATTGATCGGTGATCGGCTTGTCGATCTTCATGAGCTGATGCATTACGTCATAAATGTCGTCAAATTTATAATCAATGCCGAGCTTCAGAATTATTTGTTCTGCCTGCACGCGCATTTTTGCAAAGCCTTTGACTCCAATTTTCTGCTCGACAAGCTCAAAAATACGAATAGGTTGAACACATCTCCGAGCAATCAATGTGTCGAAGACATCCCATGTCCGCAAAAAATTTTTTTGTCCTTTCAAAGACAGCTTCAGTTGATTTTTCAATGTTGCATTCTCGTTTTTCAAGCGTGCCGATTCAAGCCAATAATCATTAGCCAATCCGAAAAGGTACGTCGTCAACAACACATTAGCTGACGGTATTTCCGAAAACTTTCGACGAAGGGTTGCATAAAAGACGGGAGCCGGATTGGCGGCATAAGCCCAACTGTTCCACTCAAGATTGGATTTGATGTAATAATCGATCGCCATATACTTAAATTCGGGATGCCGAATAAAAAAGTCGAGTCGATCTGCAAATTCGTCGAAAGCCTTCACACCATTAATCAGAATGGAAGCATAACTTTCAACGTACTTTTCGACAGATACGGTCGGATGCGTGATAGAGCCCGGGGTCTGTCGATAAACATAGAATATGTCAGGAATGCGGATGTATTTTTTCGCGCAACACAAGCAACTGAAGAAAAAGATCATGTCTTCGGTGCTTTTAATGTTGATGAACTCGATTCGATTATCAACAATCAAATCGCGCCTGAACAGATTGTTGCAAGCAATCCACCACATTTTGCGCTCACTGAAGTGCTTAACACGCTCGCCGATGTCATCGGGCTCAAATGTCGGTTTGTCGATACACTGATCTTTTTGCATCGTAAAGGTGATGAATTTCGTTTGCGGAGTAATTTCTTCAAAATTATCCGGTCTGAAACATCTTTCGGCATGAACGAAATCTGAGCCGGTCGATTCCGCAATATCATATACCGTCTTCAATGCATTCGGTAAAATTAAATCATCGGCATCCAAGAAGAAGATGTATTTGCCGACTGCAATTTTCAATGCATCATTGCGCGGAACTGCCGCGCCGCCGGAATTTTTTTCGCGCTTGAGAAGATGAAGTCTGCCGCCGAATTTTTCATTCATACCCTCGACAATCTCGACGGAGCGATCGGTGGAGCAGTCGTCGACGACGATCACTTCAAAGTCTTTAAGTGTTTGCGCCTCGAGGCTGTCAAGGCATGCTTTGATGTATTTTTCGGCGTTGTACAGCGGGATGATCACTGAGATCAACGGCATTGTACTCAAATCAAACCATCTCCCATTCCTACAATTTGTTTGCGCGCAGTCGCGCTTCGATCATCTCCTGCACATTGTACTGAGTTCTGAAGACGGTTTGTTTTGCCTGTGCATCAAAGGTGAGGAGAAGCAATTTCGACAGCGAGAGTAAATCTTCCGTGCGCTCGAGTTTCGTCCATTGGATTTTCGATTGCAAAACGCGCTTCATGCATGTCTCGAACACATCGAAATTCTCGGTATCGTTGACGGAAGAGAATGTAACTTGCGGAATAATTCGGCGATCAAATTCAACTGCACGCATTCTGATCGGCGAATTGTGCGGCGTCCGATTGAACAACTCTATATTGTCGGAGACGGGAAGCCCGTCTTTAACGCGATCAAACAGGCAGAAATCGACTTTTTCAAACGCCCCTTGTGTGTGTGTGTCGGATAACGCATCTTTTATG
>CALGGX010000358.1 GCA_937916025.1 uncultured Selenomonadales bacterium | reverse complement strand
CTCGTTGATCGTCACCAGCACGATGTGATATTCCGGTTGCGCCAATACCAACGTCTGTTGCGCCACAAAAACATGATTGACGCCCTTGACAATTTGCGTGCCCACATACACCAGCGGTTTGTAGCTCGCGCCCACATTCGGCAACACAGAAAACGCACTCGCCGCGTGTTGCGGCAGACTCTTCAGTCCTTCTTGATCAATTATTTCTATTCCGCCCAACATTTTTGTCATAATTTCTTTTCTCCTTTCAATCAAAAGCCGACTGTTGTGAATTTGTTGTTCTTGTCAAGCTCTGTTGTGTCTATGATTCCGAAAACCATGTACTTCCCATCCGCACGCTCGGGATCGATTACTTCAAATGCCAATTCCGGGGCAAACGCATTTTTGTGTTTTAAGTTGATTGTCAAGTTTCCATCACAGCGCGCACGATAGATCGTCGTGAATAAACGGATGATTCGACCGTCTTTTTGTTTCATCGGTTTGCTTCGATGATGTATCGTCACAAAACCAGGAACGCCCGTTGTGTAAAGCGATGAGCTGATACCGTTGATCTTATCTGTCGATTTTAACGTGTAGTTGTATACCGCCGTCAACGTCGTACCGCTGTACGATGTCGGCAACTTGACATCGTAAGAGGCACTTGCTCCTGTTCCCAGTGTCGCCGTTCCGTTTGTGATTTTCTCACCGTCGTAAGCTAAGACAACCGTATTGTCTGATGCATAAATCATAATCGGAGCGGTAAAATCCACATTTCCATGATGTGAAGTCTTAATTCCTCCGACACCGGGCAGTCCTGTACCGCTCACGGTTCCTGCCGTTACTTTCTCTTCCGTAAATACAGACGTACTCTCATCGGATGTTACCCCTTGCGTCAAATTCAGAATATCAAGGTTCCAACTCGCATTTGTGAAGTTCACCTTGAGCCCCTTCTCTGTGTTATACGAATACAGCGCGAAATTTCCTTCGCCGCCGTAGATATTCTCCATCGTTGACGTAAGTTCCAGCGTCATATCCTGCAGATGGATCAAACTCAACACATTATTGTCATCCATTACATGCGCCGTGCCCGAACCTTCCACAAAGAAATTTTGCGATTTTGACAGTGCCAATTATTTTTTCCTCCTTATGCAAATATCAGCGGACGATATTTTTCCGAGTAACCAAAAACTCCCTTCGTGTACGATGCTTCATTTGCAAACGACACTCTCAGAAGATAATTTTCTTCCAATATTTTGTTGACTATTGACTGTATGCTTCGACAATCCTCGCGCGTTTTCGTAAAATAGTCGACATGCAGAAATCCGCGTATCACATATATATTGTTCGTCTCCGTGCCGGAGCTGAAATACATCGACAAAAAATTGACGTTGTCGACTGTTGCGAATTTCAACGGTGTTAGCTCGCGGCGTATTCTTTCATTTCTCTCCGATGCCGTAACGGGATTATCCAACAACGCCGTCAATTCCTCGTTCTCGTACAAGCGCGCATACAGTTCGTCCAGTAATTCCAAATCTTTGTACATTTTAACGCTCTGCTATTACAATCTTCTTCGGAAATTTTTTTAAAATGCCGAAGATGGTTTCGGCGACCAACTCTTTTATTTCTTCATTCATTTCTCTGACAAGCCCGCCGTTATAATCATTTTCTTCGCCAAACAAAATTTTACGAATGATGTAACGCGGCTTGAACGGTATATTTCTTTCCTCGCCCCATTTCGTATTCTCAAGATTAAAACCGCCGACGCCTCTGCCTTCGTACATCCAATCATCGAGATCGTAATACTCTCCCGCCGGACGACTTACTATCTTAAAATTCTCCTTCGAGCGCATCGGATTCCAAAGCGATACTCCCGCCCCGCTCGTGACAATTCCGTCGACGTACTCTTTCAAAAACGGATTGACTTTCGGATCGTCTTCCAATTCCGAGCCGCTTCCGTATTCCAATATCCACGCCTTTTGACCGAATGCGTTTATGATCGATACTGTTTTCGATTCTGTTTCTTCCAATGTGAAACTGATGTTTGCTTCGCCTTCTACATCATCGTCGTCATATTTCATCCATTCCGCGCGCACTTGCTCTGTTGCCGCGCGAGTATATTTTATGATGATACTTCTAAGCCTTTTCAAAAATCGCTCGCGTATTCCCGACATCAGAAGCTCCTGTTGTCTATTGACGTTTGTACCGCCAATAATCCGTCAAATTTCGTATTGTCTATTGCATCGACCACATATTTATCGCCGTCCAGTATGATTCGATCCAACAGCTTTATATCGCATTTCTGCATTCGCAACTCTTTCGTCGTTGACGGCAACAAACCGGCATCGAGCACTCTCATAAAATCATTGATGATCATATGATTGACATGAGCACAACCTACGCGTGTCCATTTTGTGCTCGTCACATTATCATGCGCATCGTGTATTTCCGTGGGACGATAGATTAATGCTAATCCGTTGCATTGATAAATCGTCGCTTGCGTCGACATATCCGCGCGTCTTACCGACACTGCCAGAAAAAATTGCGGCTTTCCGTTCATTAATACTTCAAACAAATCGCCGTTCTCGAGCCGCGTATCTTCCTGCAATAACGCCGTATAGACAAAATTGCTTTTGAAATTCGATACACTTGAACGCCCCTGCCGCGTCATCACTATGCTCTCATCACATTTCCCTTTTATTCGGATTTT
>CALGGX010000357.1 GCA_937916025.1 uncultured Selenomonadales bacterium | reverse complement strand
TCCGGCACGAGCCGACCGCGAGATTGCCCATTATCGCAATGACGATCGTCGGCAGGTTGTATTTCTCGACGAGTTTCGACGCCGTCAAGCCGATCACTCCGGTATGCCAGCCGTCTTTTGCAATGACGATCGAGCTGAAACCGCCGCCGCGCGCCGCGCGCTTGCGTTGAAATGTTTCGTCCGCCGAGCGGAGCATGTCGTCTTCGAGCTGTTTGCGACGAGTGTTTTCGCGATCGAGTTGCAATGCGATCTGCCGCGCTTTGATCGGATCGCTCGTCGTGAGGAGCTCGACGCCGATCGCCGCACTGCCGAGCCTTCCGACCGCATTCAATCGCGGCGCAATGTTATATCCGCAATGCCCGGCAGTGATTTGCTTGCCTTCGAGTCCGGCGACATTGATCAATTCGCGGAGCCCTACGATTGATGTTTCGGGCATGCGTTTCAAGCCGAGGCGGACGAGCTTTCTGTTCTCGCCGATCAACGGAACGAGATCGGCAACGGTTCCGAGTGCGGCGAGCTCGATATCCTCGACGTACTCGCGATAATCGACATTATTGATCCGCGCGGAGAGTGCCTGACAGAGTTTGAACGCCACGCCCGCGCCGCACAAATTCTTATCGGGATAAGGGCAATCGTCTTGATGCGGATCGATCGCGGCAATCACATGCTCGAGCGGATCGATCGGAAGATGATGATCCGTCACGATGATGTCGATTTGTCCGGCAACCGCGTCAATCTCTGCATTGTTTGTGATGCCGCAATCGACACTGATCAGCAGGTTGTAATTCTCCGCCAAAAACTCGAGCGCGGGAATGTTGAAGCCGTAGCCTTCATTCTGTCGGCTCGGAATGTAAGAGTCGACGTCGGCTCCCAAACGGCGGAGAGTTTTCAGCATAATCGTCGATGCGGTCATGCCGTCAACGTCATAATCTCCGTAGACGACGAGCTTTTCGCGATTTTTGATCGCGCGCTCGATGCGATCGACGGCGTCCGGCATTCCTTTCATCGAAAACGGATCGTAAAATTCCTGCGCGGTTTCGGCGTAGAGAAATTTCTTCGCGTCTTCGGCAGTTGAAATGCCGCGATGCGTGAGGATCGCCGCCGTCAACGGATTGATTTTCAATTCGGCGGCAATTTTGTTGATCAATTGTTCGTCTTCGTCATACAAAATCCAATTCTGCATGGGATTCCCTCATTCGGCTTTGCGTTTTGCGTCCGCGCGCATTCTGAACACCATCCACAGCGGTCCGGCGATGAAGATTGACGAGTAGCAGCCGCTCGCGAAGCCGACCAGCAACGCGAACGAGAAGTCTTTCGTCGTTTCGCCGCCGAAGAAAAACAGCGCGAAGGTCGTAAACAGCACCGTGAAAACCGTGAACAGCGAGCGCGTCAGCGTTTGATATATCGAGCGGTTGACGAGTTCTTTGATATCGCCGCCGCGGCGGAAATGCAGTTTCAAATTCTCTCGAATGCGATCGAAAATGACGATCGTGTCGTTGATTGAATAGCCGACGATTGTCAAAAGCGCGGCAACGAACGACGAATCGACCTGCCGTTGCGTGAAGGAGAAGAAGGCGAGCACGATCAAAATGTCATGGACGAGCGCGAGCACCGCCGCAATGCCGAAGCGAAATTCAAACCGATACGCGATGTAAAGAATGATGATGCCCCATGAGATCACGAGAGCCGTTACGGCATTGAAGATCAATTCGCTGCCGATCGTCGCGCCGACTTTTTCTTCGCGCATGACTTCATACTTGCCGACTTCCGCGCGGAGTGATGACATTACTGCTTTGCGAGCGGTTTCTTCGAGATCAATCGTGCGGATCATTACATCGGTCGAGGACTCGATGCCGCTCGACTCGCCCGACAGCTGAATTGTTGCGCCGTCCAATCCGTACGGTTTGAGAGCCGCGCGGATTTGCGGAATTTGCACCGGCTGCTCGAATTTCAGATCGATGATCGTGCCGCCCGTGAAGTCGATGCCGAAATTCAGCCCGCGCACTCCGATTGAGATCAAACCCGGGATTATCACCAACAGCGAGATCACAAACCAAATCTTGTATTTTCCGGCGATGTCAAACTTAGGCATTGTCTTTCACCGCCTTCTTTTTGTCGTTCCGACCGTAATTCGGATCAAAGAGCAGGAATCCGTCCGCGCCGTAAGCACCGGGCGAAGTGAAAATTCTCGACGCGATCATCAATTTCAGCATATATCTCGTCAAAGTGATTGCCGTCAACATCGACAGCAAAACGCCGAGTCCGAGCGTGATTGCAAAACCGCGAATTGAGCCCGTTCCGAACAGAAACAGAACCGCCGCCGCGATGATCGTCGTGATATTGGAGTCAAAAATCGTCGTAAAGGCGCGATCGAAGCCGGCGTCCATCGATAAGCGCAAAGTTTTTCCGAGCCGAAATTCTTCCTTGAAATGCTCGAAAATCAAGACGTTTGCGTCGACGGCCATACCGATTGACAGAATGATGCCCGCCACGCCCGGCAACGTCAGCGTCGCGTCGAGCCCTTTCAAGATCGCGAGCAACGCGATCGTGTAAGCCATCAGACTGATATCGGCGATTAATCCCGACAGTCGATAGAAGATCAGCATAAAGATCAAAACCGCGCCGATGCCGATCACGAAGGCGAATTCGCTTTTGTCTTTCGAGTCTTGACCGAGCGAAGGTCCGACCGTCCGAGTTTCGATGATGTTGACTTTGACGGGCAACGCGCCGCTCCGCAACAAAACCGCCAACCTCTGTGCTTCTTCGAGAGTTCGTTGCCCGGAAATTTCCGCGCGTCCGCCGAGGATCGGCTCGCGCACGACGGGATCCGTCAACACTTCGCCGTCGAGCAGAATTGCAATCGTCCGACCGACATTCTGCAGTGTCAAATCGGCGAATTTTTTGCCGCCCTCGTCGCTGAACTCGAGATTGACGACGTTTTGATTGTTCTGCTGATTCATGGCGGCTTGCGCGTCTTTGAGATCGCTGCCCGTCAAAACGGTATTGCCGTCTTCGTCACGGAACTCGAGCATCGCCGTCTTTCCGATTGTCTGAATTGCCGCGTCCGGATCTTTAATGCCCGGGAGCTCGATGATCACTCGGCGTTCGCCTTCGCGTTGCACGATCGGTTCCGTCAAGCCGAGCTCGTTGATGCGCTTTTCCATGATCGAAACGACGCGTTGCATGGCGTCTTCATCGACTTTTGCGATATCGGTGTCTTCGGCTTCGAGCACGACGTGCGTGCCGCCCTGCAGATCAAGCCCCTGCCGGATCGAATACGCCAACGGTTGAATGAACACAAAAAAGACTGCGACGATTACTCCGACGCAGACTGTGAGTTTCAACAAATTTGTTCGTTGCAATATGCTTCGTATCCTTTCTGAAAAGATAATTCGTAATGCGTAATGCGTAATGCGTAATTAAAAGACCGTCACTCCCAATTACGAATTACGAATTAAGAATTACGCATTGCTTTTTACGCGTCGAGCTCGACGATGTTGCCGACGAAGTCGTCCGACGCCTCTTCAAGCAATTGCTGATGATAGGGATTGCTCTCGTCGAGATCGCTGAAGAATTTAGCCTTCGAGTTGGCGACAGTGCCGGAAATGTAAGCGCGCCCGCACTCGGGGCAAATATCCACGCGCAACTGCCCCGACGTATTATTGACGGTCGCGGCGTGCGTGCCGTGGTGATGATGATGCACGGCATGCGATCTCGCCGCCGAAGTCTCGCTCACGACGTGATTGCTGTGCGTGACGTGCGAGAGATGCGGCTTCGGAGCTGTCGGCAATACCGGCATTTCGTTCTCGTCCGGCGACTCTTCATACGCATCGAGTGCCGCCACGTATTTCTTCAACGCATCACGATACGCTTCGAGCTCCTGCTCGTCGTAAGTGTAATGCGCCGTCTCTTCCAAACTCTGCGCATAAGAATTTACGTCCTGCAAATGCCCCGTGCCGAGTACCAGCTCCGCCGCCATCGACGGCTTCATCGCGATCGAAGTCTGAAGCGGCGTCGCCTTGTTTTTGGTACTGCCGTTATATCGCCGATTCGCGCACGTCTTGCTCTCGGCAGGCGAAGATAATCGTCCCGGCGATTTCACTATCGATTGCGTCGGATTCAAGATCACGAGCTCGTTTCGGATCACTGCCGGCGATTTTTTATCGTCGTCTCGAACATAGAGCTCGTAATTGATCTGATTCGTCTCGTCTTCGGCGGCGCGCTTGAAACGCTCGCGGATTTCTTCAGACAACTCTCTCTGCTCGCGCGAAAGTCTTTCCACTTCGCGCGTCGTGTTGTTCGCGTTGAAGTTGTTCAGACTGAGATTCGCGCGTTGACT
>CALGGX010000356.1 GCA_937916025.1 uncultured Selenomonadales bacterium | reverse complement strand
GTGACTGGAGTTCAGACGTGTTCTCTTCCGATCTGGGCTTTTCGCCGATACCGGTTGCGGTCGGCATTGCGCTCTCGTCGAGCCTCGGCTTCATCATGCCGGTTTCGACTCCGCCGAATACAATCGTCTATGCGAGCGGCTACGTGCCGATCACGAAGATGATGAAGGGCGGCGCGTTGATCGATCTGATCGGAATCACGTGCATCACGATCCCGCTCGTAATTTACTTCGTCAGTTGGATCATCGGATAAAAAAAATTCCGCGCGGAGCGGTTGATTGGAATGAAAAAAAGGCGATCGGCTCGCTCGCGCGACTCGATCGCCGATTTTTTTATGTCGATGGATTGTCAATCCTGTTTGATGCGCTTGACGGCTTCCGACAGCGGCGGAATGATTTGCTTCTTCCGACTCATTACGCCCGGCAGATACACATGCGTGCCGCTCGCGTCTTTTTTGAATGCTTCGCCGATCAAGGTGCGCGGCGAGCCCGCATACAGCAGGTACGTCGCCTCTTCGAGAATATCAGTGACCATCATCAGATGCATGTCAAAGCCTTCGCGATCGCAATTCTCTTTCATTGCTTCGATGATCTTCGGCTCGATATCGAGAACCTCTTGCGGATCCATCACGCTGATCTGCGAGACGACGATCTTGTAATCGCCGATGTTGAACTCTTTCAGATCGGTTTTGATGATCTCGACCGGAGTCTTGCCGCCGATGCCTGCGCCCGCGCGGAGCATTGCAAGCCCGTACTCTTTGAGATTGACGCCCGCGATTTCTGCGAGTTTTTCCGCCGTCTTCTTATCCTTCGGAGTGCAAGTCGGCGATTTGAAGAGCACCGTGTCGGAGATGATTGCCGACATCAGCAAGCCCGCAATCGTCGGAGGAATGTCGACATCATTCTGCCAATACATGTTTGCGATGATCGTGCAGGTGCAGCCGACCGGCTCCTGATGAATGAAGATCGGCTCGCTCGTCTGAACGCCGCCCAGACGATGATGATCGACGATCTCGACGATCTTCGCGTCTTCAATGCCTTCGATTGCCTGCCCGCGCTCGTTGTGGTCGACGAGAATGACTTTCTCGCGTTCCGGCAACATGATCTCGTCCGAGCTGACGATGCCGACGAGTTTGTTGTTCTCGACAACCGGATACGAACGGAAGCGATACTGATCCATCACGCCCTTGATATCGCTGAGCAGATCGGTCGGTTTGAAGCAGATCGGCTCGGGATGCATGATGCGGCGAATCGGCACGCATTGATTGATCAGTCGTCCGACCGTGTAAGTGTCATACGGCGTCGACAGAATGAAGGTTCCGCGCTTTTGCGCCTCTTCGATGACTTCCGGATGTACTCGGCAATTGCTCGTGATGATCAAGCAGGAAACGCCGAGCTCGAGACACATCATCAGCGATGCCACGCCGCGATCGCCGACCAGCACGATGTCTTTTTCCTTGACGAGCGAGCGCGTCGTGTCGACGGAACCGGCGAAGATTCGGACATTGCCCTCGATGAAGGCGTTTTCGTCGCCGCTGACGAGCACTTTTGCCTCGACCGCCTGAATGATGTCGCGGTAGCGGACGCGCAAATCGACGAGCGATTGCAGTCCGAGCTCGAGGAAGTAGCGTTTTGCCAGATCGCCGACCGTGACGATGCCGACCAGCTCGCCTTTGCTGTCGACGACGGGGATCGATTGTGCTTCATTTTTGCGCATGACTTCGCCCAAGTGACGGAGTGTGTCGTGTTGCCGAACGACGGTTTTGCATTCCAGCGCAACGTCTCTCACGCGCGGATACAAATCAGCTCGAAGCGGGGGAGCATCTACATGGAAGTATTCGAGGATATACTTGGTTTCCGGGTTCACAGCACCACACCGAATAGCTACCGCGTTGACGCCCATTGCTCTTTTAAATGCCGCGTAACTTAGTGAAGAACATATCGAATCGGAATCGGGCGAGCGATGACCACAGATTAACAAAGGTTTGTCTTTCATTCAATTCCCTCCCAAAACATTTTTCGAGATAAAAAAAATCACTTCGAGTATTATATCAAACTATTTGCCTTTGTCGACAAAAAATTTTTCGTTCAGTATTGCGAAAGAGCTTCGTCTGTGTTAAGATTGCATTGATAATTCAACCAAACACGAGCGGAGCTCTCTCTTCATCATTATAGCCGCTTCGCTCGCGTGTGTCAATAACGAAAGCGAGGCTGATCTTATGAAAGACATCATGAAAAAGTCGATGGTCATCTACCTGCTGACCGATACGACCAACGGCATGCTCTATGTCGGTAAAACTACAAACAAACTCGGCAGACGCATGCAACAACACACGCACTCAAATGTGTGTCACGTCGATCAGATGATCAATGAACATGGCTGGGAAAATTTCACCGTCGAAATTCTCGAAGAGTGCAACACAGTCGACGAACTCAACCGACTCGAAAAAGAGTGGATTGAAGTTCTCAACACAAAGTATCCGAATGGCTACAACTTTGCAGATGGCGGCGAGGGTAGTCCGGGGCATCCGTGCTCGGAAAAAACGAAGGCATTACTGGCGAAGATCCACACCGGAAAAAAACACACTGCGGCATCATTGAAGAAAATGTCAGATGCGACTACCGAACAGATGAAGAATCCTGCCGTGCGTGAACACTTAGCGGAGATTAACAGAGGCAAAAAAGCCAGTTTCGAGACTCGCAAGAAGATGTCCAAGACACGGCAAGGCAGACGACATACAGAAGCATCGAAACTCAAACTCAAAGCGGCAAGCACAGGCAAGCATCCTTCGCCCGAAACGTGCAAGAAGATATCCGAATCTCACAAAAAACATCCCGGACCGCGTGCGGTGTTGAATGTCGAGACCGGCGTGGTATACCAATCAATTGCGGAAGCTGCTCGCGCCTGCAATATTTCTGATAAAGCCATCAGT
>CALGGX010000355.1 GCA_937916025.1 uncultured Selenomonadales bacterium | reverse complement strand
TGCAAAATTCACTTCGATTGAGCAGTATCGCGATGTCGAGTCGCTCAATTACTACGATATCATGATCAAGAACGGCAAGACGATCGATCAGGCATTGGAGATTCTCGGAGCGCGTTCTCGCGACAACAGTCGGACTCCGATGCAGTGGTCGGCTGAAAAATTCGCGGGCTTTTCGAGCGTCATGCCGTGGATCATGCCGCCGGACAATTACAAGACGATCAACGCCGCCGCCGAGATCGACGATCCGAATTCGGTCTTCAATTTCTACCGGCAATTGATCAAACTTCGCAAGGAGCTCAAGATCATTGCCGAGGGCGAGATCAAATTCATCGAGCCGGACAACGACGACGTGCTTGCTTACGAGCGGACGCTCGGCGACGAGAAATTGATCGTGCTGTGCAATTTCAGCGACAGCAATGTTGCACTCGGCAAGTCGATCAACTCTTACGACGGTTTTGATAAATTGCTCGGCAACTATGACGGACTTGAAGCGTCACTTCGCCCGTTCGAGGCGGTCGTTCTGATCAAACGCTGAAAGCAGTACATAAAAATTCGCCGTCAATGTTGACAATCGCGCGCGAGTTTGGTATTTTTAGCAAAAAATTTTTCCACACTCGAAAGGATGTAATGAGCAGTGTTTTTCAGTAAGAAGAAGTTTCTCCTCGGCGCGTTGGCAATCGGCAGCATGATGTTGTTCGGCGGTTGCGGCGGCGGAGAGCAAGCCGCGACTTCGGGCGGCGAAGGCGGCGATATGATCGTCGTCGGTTCCAATTTCGAGCTCACGGGCAATCAGGCGAATTACGGCAGCGCGGCAAAGAACGGGCTCGCGCTCGCGATCAAAGAAGTCAATGACGCGGGCGGCGTCAACGGCAAGAAATTCAAGATCGTCGAAACCGATACCAAGTCCGAAGCGGCGGAATCGGTCAACGCGGCGACGAAACTCATTTCCGACGATATGGCAAAAGTCATCATCGGACCTGCCGTTACGGCGAATGTCATTGCAGAATCGCAAGTCGCTACTGAAAACAAAGTGCCGATCATTGCACCGGCGGCGACCAATCCCGATGTTACCGTCGAAAACGGCGAATTGAAACCTTTCGTCTTCCGCAGTTGCTTCATCGATCCGCAACAGGGAACCGTCATGGCGCAATTTGCGGCTCAAGAGCTCGGCGCGAAAACGGCTGTTTTGTATCTCGACTCGAGTTCGGATTATTCCAAGAGCCTCGGCAAAGTCTTCAAAGAGAAGTTCGAGGCGGACGGCGGGCAAGTTTTGATGGAAGAGGCTTTCCTCGCAAAGGATCAGGACTTCAAAGCGACGTTGACGCGCATTCAAACGGCAAATGCGGACGTGATCTTTGTCCCGGCGTATTATGAAGAAGTCGGCAAGATCGTCAAGCAGGCGCGCGAGTTGGGAATTACGGCGGCGATGCTCGGCACCGACGGTTGGGATGATCCGAAAGTCATCGACATCTCCGGCGCGGACGCACTCAACAATACTTACTTCTGCACTCATTACTTCGAGAAAGACGAAGAAGTTCAGCCGTTCATCGAGTCTTACAACAAAGAATACGGCACGGCTCCGAACGTGTTTGCGGCACTGGGCTATGATGCAGGTAAGATGTTGATTGATGCGGTCGAGCGCGGCGGCGATGATTCCGAAAAGATCCGAGACGGTCTCGAGACGATCAAAGACCTGAAGGTCGGCACCGGCACTTTGACGATGGATCCGAAGACGCACAATCCGATCAAGGGCGTCGTGATCATCGAGACCAAAAACGGCGAGCGCGAATTGAAGGCGAAGATCGCCCCGGAAGGCTGAAAGGCAATTCATAATTCGTAATGCTTAATGCGTAATTAAAAGGTTGAAATAAAAATTGAGCTCCGATTTCGGTCGGAGCTTTTTTCGTCAAAGGAAGTGAAACGCCGATGTCTTACACGCTCATTAATGCCGATTGCTTTGATTGGATGTCGTGCCGCGCGGAAAATTCGATCACGGCAATCGTCACCGATCCGCCTTACGGCGTCAAAGAGTACACCAATGAAGAATTGGAACGACGGAGATGCGGCGAGGGCGGCGGGATTTGGCGCATGCCGCCGTCGTTTGACGGTTGCACTCGACAGCCGTTGCCGCGCTTTTCAATTATCAGTGACGATCCGATTGAGCGTCGTCGCGTGTTCGAGTTCTTCAATAAATGGGCGAGGCTCGCGCTGAAAATTCTGGTGCCGGGCGGACATGTTTTCATTGCATCGACGCCGTTGTTATCGGACGTGTTAAGCAATGCAATGCGAGAGGCGGGCTTCGAGCGGCGCGGCGAGATCATACGAACGGTTTCGACGTTGCGCGGCGGCGATCGACCGAAAGGTGCCGAACATGAATTCGCCGAGATTTCGGTTATGCCCAAGGGCATGTGGGAGTCGTGGGGCTTGTATCGAAAACCGCTCTCGGAAAAAACCGTAGCAGAGAATTTGCGGCGTTGGAAGGCGGGCGCATTACATCGTCCGACGGTCGAAATGCCGTTCTGTGATCTGATCGAGAGCGGGCGCACTCCGGCGATCGAGCGAAACATCGCGCCGCATCCGAGCTTAAAACCGCAAGAATTTTTGCGTCAACTCGTCCGTGCGGCACTGCCTTTGAATGACGGAGTTATTCTCGATCCGTTTGCAGGAAGCGGCTCGACATTGGCGGCGGCTCATCATCTCGGAGTTGAATGCATCGGCATTGAAAAGGACGCCGAATTTTACGCAATCGCCATCGAAGCAATTCCGAAACTCGCCGCCCTGTATCGCGATCAAAAATCGATCAATCGGCAAATGGAGAGTACGACGGAATCGGAAGCAGGGCAACAAGTTTTGTTCGATGTCTTTTCAATGCAGAAGTAACGTCAACGAAATCCGGATCGAGGTATACCGAGCCGTCGCGTAATTTTGCCGTACCGATTGCATTCGTCATGTAAGTTTACGTTCTTTGCGAAGCATTGTCGTTTCGTCGACTGCCGAGATATTTCCAATCGGAATTGACATGCTCGAAGCCAATCAGCTCGGCGATTTCGACTTGCGTAAACTCAATGTCGCCGCCGTTAAAAATTCGATAGCAGACGATGATATGCCAACCACTGTGACCGTTATGCCCCTCGCCGCCTTTGAACGGTTTGTTTGAAGCCTTGATTTCGAGTCCGATTGTGTTGTTTTCATGCATAAGATCGGGATAACGTTGCTCGCTGTAAAATTTGTAAACACTCGCGTCGTTGAGTTTTTTTGTAAAGGCGTTTGAAACAATCCCGCCGAATGTATTGGCTTGGACGATTGTGCTTA
>CALGGX010000354.1 GCA_937916025.1 uncultured Selenomonadales bacterium | reverse complement strand
AATGATACATCGCCGGATTCGGACGCCCGCCCTTTTCCTGCATTAAAATCACTTGCGTTTGCTCGGAATCGAGCGGTGCTTTGCCGAGCCACTTCCAATTGCTTTGCGCCGAGCACACGCCGCTCAATATCATAACAAGCGCGACGATAATTCCGATCAATCGCCTCTTTACGGTCATCGACAACCGCCTCCTTCAATGTCATTAAGTGTAGCACAATGTCGCGCGACATGAAGATTTTTACGATCGAAATGACGATCATCACGCAGCCGAGACCGATCACGGTTTGCGCCGCCCAATGGCAGATCATCCAACTGTCGTCGTCGCGCGGATCGCACGGCTGAAAGAACATTGATGCGCCCAAACAGATGGATCACACACAGCAGGATATTTACAACATCGCGAGTGTTTAAATTGTTCATTGCAAAGCCTCCCGGTTACTGAAAAAGTTGCAACAAAAAGTTTAATACAATCGATTGACGTTGTCGAGGAAATTTTTATATTGAAATGCGGCGGACGTTTCATTACAATATAATTATTGATTATGCAATTCGAGGAGGCTGATATAATGTCCGATTATACGACGACGACGCCGGAGTGGGCGGTGCAGGGAAATTCCGTCGTGATGGGCGGGATCGAGGGCATCAAAGACACAACCGTCGGCAACATCAATCCGGCACTGGCGAGCGGCAAATTGAAACCCAAACGAAAACTCGTCCCGACGGAAGACGAATTTGTCGAAGGAGTTTCGCTCGGCGATCGAACGATGCTCGCCCGCGCGATCACTTTGATCGAGAGCAACAGTCCGAAACATTTCGGCAAAGCACAACGCGTGTTGCAACGACTTTTGCCGAAAACGGGGCGGGCGTTGCGGATTGGAATTACGGGAGTACCGGGAGCGGGCAAATCAACGCTGATTGAAGCGTTCGGCAACATGCTTTGCGATGAAGGACATAAGGTTGCGGTACTGGCAGTCGATCCGACGAGTTCGATCACGCGCGGCTCAATTCTCGGCGATAAAACTCGCATGGGAACTCTGTCGCGGCGTCCGGAAGCATTCATACGTCCGTCACCGGCAGGCGGCACGCTCGGCGGCGTGGCTCGAAAATCCCGCGAGACGATGCTTATGTGCGAGGCGGCGGGTTACGATATAATTTTGATTGAAACGGTCGGCGTGGGGCAATCCGAAACGATCGTGCGCTCGATGGTTGATTTCTTCATGCTTGTCGTCTTGACCGGAGCCGGCGACGATCTTCAAGGCATCAAAAAAGGCATCATGGAATTGGCGGACGCGATTGTGATCAACAAGGCGGACGGCGACAATCTCGTCAAAGCAAAAGTGACGCGCGGCGAATACGAACGGATGATCGAGTTTATTCGCCCGGCAACGGAAGGCTGGCCGACGCATGCATATCTGTGTTCGGCGGTTGAAAAAACCGGCTTGGCGGAGCTGTGGAAAGTCATTCAAGTGTTTCGCGAGATCACGACGAAGAGCGGAGTATTTCAGAAGCGGCGCGATTCGCAACTGCTTGATTGGATGTATTCGATGATCGACGAGCATCTGCACAATTTATTCTTCGGCGATGCGGTGATCACAGGGCGCATGCCCGAGATCCGAGACGCGATCCTTGACGGGACGATCTCGCCGACACAGGCGGTTGCGGAATTGATCAAGATGTTTGACGTCAAGCGGGCGGCGGAACGTCAAAAAACCGTTCTCAAAAACGAACTTTGAAAAGCAATTCGTAATTAGGAATGCGTAATTAGGAATTGAGAAACGGGCAATCAGGGAATTCGGAAGAGCAGGGAGGCGTTTTCAATGTCAATGACAGTCTTAAACAATATCGCGGCGCAACTCGCGCTGGGAGAACTCAATCGAAACGGCGACAAACTCGGCAAAGCATTGTCAAAAGTATCAACCGGGCAAAAAATTATCGGCGCAAAAGACGACGCATCGGCGTATTCAATCAGCGAGCAGATGCGCTCGAAAATCCGCGCGCTGGAGCAGGACGTTCGCAACGTGCAGAACGGCTCGGCAATGTTGAAAACCGCGTCCGGCGGCATTGAAAACATAGTCGAAGAGCTCCGAGAGTTGAAAGAACTCGCCATCAATGCGGCTAATGATCACAACACGGACGATGATCGACGCATCATGCAAAAAGTCTTCAATCAGAAAAAAGACAACATCAACGACATTGCAACAATGACGAATTACAACGGCAAACGGTTGCTCGACGGATCATATTTTCGTCCGCTGAACATCCCGACGACGCTCAAACCGTCCGGCTCGAATGACGGCACGGCTTATACCAACGGCGTTACCGGCTTGTTTTCTTATCCGACGGGGCTCATCAACAAAACCGGCGAACAGGAATGGGCAAACGACAGAGAAGCATATTTGCATGGATTTGCCGCCGGTGAAGTGACTTTGAATTTCGGTTCCGCGCGGCTCAACGGACGCGCAATCAAGTTTCCTTACGAATTGGATCAACAGGGCTTTTCGATCCTCTGCACCGCGCCGTCATGCCGATCGTATTTCGGATTTAAATTCGACGCGGGCATGGACGCGGGCACGGGCGAAGCCTCCGGCACCGAAGATGCGCCGTTCTATACAATCGGAATCAAGGGCACGAAAAATTCGCAGGAAGTGGCGAAGGCATTTTTCGACGGCGTGGCGGCGGCAATCGGCAGAGACGAGTCAACCAACAGCGATGTAATCACGCTGAATTCGGTTCATGTTTTGACGATCAAACGCAACGGCGATTTGTACTCTTTCAATCAGAATTACGCGAGCTTCTGGCTTTTCAACGGCTACGTTGCCGAGCAGGCTCCGGCGGAAGATTACGAACTGTATATCGGCGGCGGTCATGCGTACGATTGGAATGCGATCACAATTCAGCATGGCGAGCGAGCCAATCAGAGTACGAATTTTTACGTCAATGACATGCATACGGACTCGCTCGGAATTGATGCGGCGAGCGTGACGAATGTTTCCAATGCAAATTCGGCGATTGCAATCATCGACAACGCGATCCAATACGCGCTCGACGAGGCGACCGAAGTCGGGGCGGCACTTTCGCGGCTCGAATACACCGAAAACAATGTCTCGACAGAAAACGAAAACGTACAGGCTTCGGAGTCGGCAATTCGCGACGCCGATATGGCAAAAGAGATCACGGCTTATACGAAATACAACGTGCTGATGCAAGCCGCGCAATCGATGCTCGCGCAAGCAAATCAAAATTTTTCAAGCGTACTCGGATTGTTGCAATAAAAAAAGCCGCGCGGAGCGGCTGAATTTTTTTTCAGAGATTTGACTGACATTTGAAGTGTTCCCAATTTTTGTTGACATGCATCCAAATGCACTGCCCGTTACTGCGCGGACTGACGTAATATTTTTTGTTGTTCAAACGGAAGCTGATCGTTCCGTCGGCGTTGTCGACTGTCGTTCCGAGGAATGTTTCGTCGTCTTGCATCGTGATTTCGCCGGTTTTGTCGAAGCTCGCAATGTATTTGCCGAGAGACGGAACGTAAAACGCAAATTGATCGTCGACAACATTCAATTGAATTGCATGCGTCGGATCGTTTGAATGCAACAAACGTGAAGCATTTTCATCGACGGTCAAAAATGTGTTGAAGACGGTCTTGGCAAGTCCGTCCGAAGTCGGAAGTTGCAATTCGCCGTTCATTTTCAGTTGCATTTTCAGGATTTTGTTATCTTTCCGAAGCGCGTCTGCTTCTTTTTGGAATTCGGTTGCGGTCATAAACCAATACGCCGCGATATCGGCAATTCGCTCTTTCGGAACGTCCGTCAGTTTATCCGAAAACGCCTTGCTGAATAAATCAAAAAGCTCATTGATGGAATCCGAATTCAGCGTCTTCAGTTTGGTATAAACTCGCCGCCGCCGAAGAATAAAACGAATGACACGCAATTTCCATTCCGGATTGCGAACAAAAAATTCCTGCGTTTCCATAAAATCGGCAAGCACTTTGATGATTTGAATGATGTCCGCAATATACTTTAGGCTGTCGTTTTCAATTTCCGAAGTGCTGTATTCATGAGAAGCAGAATCACGTCGCCAACGATAAATATAGTAAACATTCGGAATATGAAAAAATACTTTGGCACAACAAAAGCAATAAACGGAAAAAATATTGTCTTCCATCAGATACACGGCAGGAAATTCAATCCGATTGTCGATGATGAAGTCTCGACGAAGAAAGAATTTCCATGGCATGTGCCCTTTAAACATTCCGCCAACGAAACGCTTCAATCTTACGGCAATATCATCGACTTCGCGTTTCGGTTCCGTCAAGCCTGCGCAGTATTTTCCGACCGATATCGGCATTTTTTTTATGTTGTTGTGCTTGCGATAAGCATATCGGCGATCCGTTCTGAGTACTTCCGCATTTGTTTCTTCGGCAATTGCGTAAAGTTCTTCCAATGCGGCGGCAGTCAACATGTCGTCATTGTCGAGAAACTGAATGTATTTGCCGCGCGCAGCTTTTATGCCGACATTTCTGCCGACGCCGGGGAAGCCGCCGCTGTTTTTCGACTGCTTTATCAAGACGAGTTTGCCGCCGAATTTTTCGGACATGTTTTCGACAATCTCGACGGAGCGATCGGTCGAGCAGTCATCGACCACAATCACTTCGTAATTCTGAAATGTCTGGTTGAAGACACTGTCAAGCGTTGTTTCAATGAAACGCTCGGAGTTATACAGGGGTATGATGACAGAAACTCCTACAGTGTTGTCTGCATTAAACTCAGGCAATTGAATGATCTCCTTTTCAAGCAAAAAAATTATGTGTGCAATTCAAGCAGAGTGACGACCTCAACATGCGAAGTCATGGGGAACATGTCGACGGGGCGGATTTTTTTTGTTCGGAATCCCAACGTCGAGAGAATTGACAAATCCCGCGCGAGAGTTGCCGGATTGCAACTGACATAAACGATACGCGTCGGTTCCATTGCCGCAAATGTTTCGAGCACGCGTCGATCGCATCCCGCGCGCGGCGGATCGACGACGATCACGTCAACGCCTTCGTCTTTCAAGCGCGGCAGAATTTCAACCGCGTCGCCGAGCAGAAATTCCGCATTGCGAATGTTGTTTTCTCGCGCGTTTCGCTTCGCGTCCGAGATCGCCGACGAGACGATCTCTATTCCGATTGCTTTTCGAGCGCGCCGCGCCATCGACAAAGTGATCGTGCCGGTTCCGCAATACGCGTCGACAATCGTCTCCGCTCCCGTCAATTGCGCGAATTCGATCGCCGTTTCATACAGCCGCGCCGCTTGCATCGTATTCACTTGAAAAAACGAGCGCGCCGAAATGTTGAATATCAAATCGCCGATCCGATCTCGGATCGTCCGACTGCCGTAAAGCACTCGAGTCTCGCGTCCGAGGATCACGTTGTTTCGGAACTTCTGAATGTTTTGTTGGATCGACGTAACACTCGGCAATTCCTTTCGCAACGCGAGCACGATTTGTTTTTCATTCGGCAGACGCTCGAGTGCCGTCACGAGCACGAGCATCGTCTCGCCGTTCAGCCCGACGCGCCCCATCACATGCCGAATCACGCCGCGATGTCGATCTTCATCATACGCCTGTATGTTGAACTTTTCAAGTACTTGTCGAGCCGCGCGGAGCATTTCATCATTCTCGCGCCGTTGGATCAGACATTCGTTCGTGTCGACAATCGAATGCGTTTTCTTCTCGAAACAGCCGATTTGCAAGCCGATCTTCGATCGCCCGACGGGAAATTGCATTTTGTTTCGATATCGCCACGGATCGGACATGCCGCGCGTCGGCTCGACTTCCGCGCGAATTTTTCCGATCCGCTCGATTGCATCGACGACCTGTTGCCGCTTCCAATGCAATTGCGCCGCGTAATTCAAATGCTGAAGTTGGCAACCGCCGCATTTTTCCGCGAGCGGGCAACGCGGCACCGTTCGATCCGAACTCGGCTCGATGATCTCAATCAACCGACCGACGACGTAGTTTTTTTTGCGCTCGACAATCGAAATGCGAACGCGCTCGCCGGGCAATCCGCCGTCGACAAAAACCGTCAAGCCGTCGAGCCGCCCGACGCCCTGCCCTTCGCTCGTCAAGCCTTCAAGCGCGATTGTTTGTATTTCGTCCATAATTGCATTGCCGCTTCCGCATTGAATTTTCTGAGCTGAGGGCTCACGACCGGCACGCCGAACATGCCTTGCGCGTCTTTATAGATCATTTCGACTGTCTCCCGCATCGTATCTTGAATGACGCAACCGCTTCCGGTCAAGCCGTCCGCTTTCTCCGCCCAAGTATAGCCGCGCGGCACGCTTTTCGATTGATATCGATGAAAGATATCGAAATACATCGAGTCCATATGATCGCCGTCGAGCGAAAACACCACCGCAACATCAATCGCCGGCATCTCCGTGCGCTCGTTGAAAAACACAACCGGCTTGCCATTCCAACGCAAATGCGAGAGATATGCCATTTCACCGACGCAATCGGAAACCAAAATCGGATTGGTCTTTTCAAGTCCGAATTCGCCGGTTGCATTCTCCCAGCGATCCATCTCCGGCCACTTCATTCGTTCTTTGAAGTAATTCGTATGCCCGATCGTCGTCAAAATTTCGAGCAGTTTGTATTTCTTGTAAGTATCGGTCGAGTCGATGTAGGCCAACAGACTTTCTTGTTTGTTGAGCACATCGAGCGCGGCGTTGTAGATGATCGATTTTTTTATCTTAATGCCGTTGATTTCAATTTCATCGTTCATTGTTTTAACCTCTCGTTGTTGGAAAAGAACGTACTCCGCCGATTCCCGTCAAGCCGTCAATAGTCATGACGCCCGCGCCGTTTTTGTACGTCAGATCGCCGACGATCACTTTGCGCTTGAAAATCTTCTCGCCGTTCTCGTAATAACTGCTCATTGCATGGATTATCAGCGGCGTGCCTTTCTTATCGGTGCCGAGGTACATCATTACATGCCCGGGCTTGAAGAGCAGAGAACCGATCGGAGCGCGTTTGACGATATCATATCGCATGGTCGTGCCGACATCGTTGAAGACAGATACGATCGGCATGCAAGCCTCTTGCTGATTGGCGTCGCGCGGCAGAAAAATCCCCATCGAGCGGTAAACGTCGCCGACGAACGCCGAGCAATCGACGCTTTCATTGAGCCCGCCCCAGCCGTACTCGTCGCCGAGGAATTTAAACGCCTGCCGCACGAAATTGTTTTGAGTGCAAGGCAGCCAGCCTTTATTGACGGTATCGTCATCGGCGATCGTCACGTATTCTTCTTTCAATCGACCGTCGATCGAAACGGGGATGCGCGCGAGCCAACCGACATTGTCGACGTG
>CALGGX010000353.1 GCA_937916025.1 uncultured Selenomonadales bacterium | reverse complement strand
AAATTTACAATGCCGATTTTTATTATGTCGAGTCGCTTGCGCGTAGTATGTTGAGAAATCATTACGGCAATCAATTTGCGAAGAAACAGCGAGAAACTCTTGCTGAAGTCTTGCCGTTCCCGATTTGCAAGATAATACGTAATCACGGCATGTTTCCAAAGATCATTGGGATATGACATCAATATGTCGAGTGCCTGCCGAATGGTTCTTTTGCGAGACCATGATTCATCAAAAATTTCATCGCGTTGCTTGGCAACAATCCATACATTTACAATTACGTTAAGTTCGGTGAGCAATGCGGATGCTTTCAACAATTCCGGCTTTTCACTCAAAAAATATTTTCGGACTCCGTTGAACGTCCGTTTATTAAAACCGTCGACGGCTCGATTGTAGAGCATGTACGGATAAAACAGATCGTCGACAATGTCGATTCCGATATTGTCGGTGCGTTCTTCAAGTTCTTGCCAACCGGCGATAAAAGTTCGCCTGTCGTCGACGTTCAATAATTTGTATATCTTTGCTTTGAGAATATCGGCGTCGGTGAGCGGCTTGCCGCGATTGTTCAACGTCGAGAAGATCGTCAACGCCATTTCTTGAGAGTCCGCTTGGATCGGCAGAAGGATCACTTGATTGAAAAGACATTCGATGAATTTCGCTATGGTTTCGGTGCCGGTTCCGCAATAATCTTTGCATCTCTCTTGCAGTAATCGGTAATTTTTCGAGTAGAGATCGATTGCTTTCGGTTCCGCCGTACCGGTTTCGAGTATGCGTCGAAAAATCTTTTCGGTTTGCTCGCCGATAACATCCGAGCGGATGAGCAACTTCGATTTGTCGACATTCTCGTTTGCCATGTCCGTCTCCCAAATCAACTGCTCGATTCCGTTTTTTCCGTTATTAACCGGTTTCGATTCGTTCAACGTTTCAAGTTGAGCATAAAGTGCTCGAAACAACAGCGTAAGCGAAACTATCCGCTGATGTCCGTCAATGATCTCGCGCTGATTGCTGCCGTTATTGTAATGAACCACCGCTCCCAAAAAATATTCATCGGTTTTTGAAGTTCCGCCTTCGGCAAATCCAATGAGATCGTCAAACAGTGTATTGATCTCGTTTGCATCCCATTCATACGGACGCTGATATTCCGGAATCAACAGCGGTTGCTTTTGGCTAATCTCGAAAAAATTCTTGATTGTCTTCTTATCAATCGATATGGTTGCCGACATTAAATCACTCCTTCATCACTCGCGACAGATTGAGTCGGACTTCTTCATCGAGCCGATCGAGCATTGCAAATCTCCGGCGATACGCCGCACGCTTGTGAGAAGGAATTTCCTCAACAGTCTTGCGCTTTTCGACGAGCGGCAATCGATCGAAGCGCGGATCGTCTGTATGAACTCCGCCCGCCTCCATCCAAAAATCGCTGAACGACGTCTTCAATTTCCGATCGCTCCGAACATGATTGTTGGCATAATAGCCTTCATTGGTGACGGCGTAGATCGCCTTCAGCCCGAGCGTGCGCGCGACCGATTGCGCCGCATACAGGATCAAATTCTTCGTCCGATACGCGTGACATTTTTTCGTGATGCGCTTGATGATGTCTTTCGCGCCGTCCATGTTCGGACCTTGCATCGCGCCGATCTTCATCGCCCAATCGCCCGCCCGATCCCGCGCTATCCAAAATATGATCTGATATATCGCCTCGCCGTCCGGCAGACGCAACATCAATGCCGCGAGTCCTTCCTTGCGTTGCCCGGGCTCCGCGCGGAGAACCAATTCCATTTCGCCGAGCTCTTCATCGAGCTCCATGCTCCACAGCCGAAGCGTCTCGTCCGAGTACAAACCGATCAACGCATCGTCTTTCAGCGTCGATTGCAGGAATGTCATGTGATCTTCAATCAATTGCACGCGCTCGTCGAATGTCGATCGGTGATAAAAAAACGCGCGCGTCGGCTGCTCGTACACGTACGGAAAATTCTCCGCCACGCGCTTGAGAACTTCATTGCCGTCGAAAAACTCGAGCACGCGTTTCATCTTTCGGCGATTAAACATGCAACGCGCCGTGAATACCGCAAATCGATGCGCCTCGCGCGGATTGTTCAGATCGTAAATCTTTTTTCCAAGCCCGATTAAACTCTGCATTGTTCTCTCCAACTTCATTTGTCTTTCGATAAAATTTTTAACGCAAACTCGCGCGGTTGTCAAATGTTTTTTTCCGAAACGACGATATTCAATCGGGAGGCTGATGAAATGTCTGATCAACAGGAAGTCATCAAACGATTTATGAGCGCGCTCGACAAGACTCCGTTCAGCGGCACGACGGCGATCGATGCGGCTTTGCGAAAGTGCTCGGATTTTTCCGGTCTCGACGAGCTGATCGATCGGTTCGTTGCCGATTGCGAGAATGCCGAAGACGCCGATACATTTCTGCTCGAAAAATGCGGGATTGATCTCGACAACGACGACACGGGTGCGATCACCGGTTTCGACGCCGGAGGCTTGATTGTCAAAACAAAAGACTCAATCGTCGAAGAGAGCGGCGACGCGACATATCCCGAGGGCACGTCGTTTGAGATCAACGGCTTGACGATCAACATTCCCGAGCAAAGCGAATTAACCGAGGCTCAACAAAATGTAATCAAAGGCTT
>CALGGX010000352.1 GCA_937916025.1 uncultured Selenomonadales bacterium | reverse complement strand
GCAAAAGCAGAATGAATGTCAATTGAATGACCGTCGTCCAGAGATAATTGCAGGAGCCGGTCAGCCACATCGTCGAGAAAAACCAATTCGGCACGGCGAGCCAGAGACCGAAAAAAATCCACAGCAGATTTTTTCGCGTCAATCGGACGGCGGCGAGTTTTGCAATCAAGATGATCAGCAACGCGGCGATGATCGTGTTTGCAATGCTGAATGCGTCGCGCCCGAGCCAAACAAAAAACTGCACCAAGACGTGTGCAACCGTTCGTCCGCCCCACACGAAATAATGCGTCGTTTGAGATTCGACGAGATCCGAAAACGACTCGACCCGGCGATCGAGATCGACAAGCGTATCGTAAACATTGCCGCTCGCACTTTCATGCAATCGCCACACGAATGCATAGACGTAATCATCGTAGACGAGCGGCGTCAACAAATTCCGCGCGAAAAAAAATCCGACGATCAGAACAAAAATCGTCCGCGCGGATTTTTCAATCATCAAATTCGACGCCGTGATCGGCAAGCAATTCTTCAATCGATTCGAGATTTCTGAAGTTTTGCGGCGTCATGTCCGTGCCCGCCAATCGAATGCCGTACTCTTCTTCGATCATCGAAAACAGTTCCTGCAAATCGGCGGAGTCAATCAAGCCGTCGCCGATGAAGTCGTCGCTCGACTCGTAATCGTTCGTCGGATTGAGCTCGGTCAGCAATTCAAGTATCGGTTTCATAACAATTTCTCCTCGAATTTTTATCGCATGTTTTATATATCAGCCGCCGAGCGTTGTCAATATCAATTTTTGTGGTATACTAATCAAAAACAGCGAGGAGAGCGCAATGGCAAGAAACATCGTGACGTTAACGGGCGTCAAAAAACTCTACAAAATGGGCTCGGAAATTGTCGCGGCTCTCAACGGCGTCGATCTGCGAATTGACGAGGGCGAGTTCGTCGCGCTGATGGGACCGAGCGGTTCCGGCAAGTCGACGCTGATGAACATTCTCGGTTGTCTCGACCGTCCGACCGAGGGCTCGTACAAACTGCTCGAGCAGGAAGTGAGCGGGCTGTCTGATGATCAACTCGCGGCGATTCGGAATAAAACAATCGGCTTCGTGTTTCAGAACTTCAATTTGCTGCCGAAACTCTCTTCGCTCGAAAACGTGGCGTTGCCTGCCGTTTATGCCGGACTCGGCTCGAGCGAGCGCATGAAACTCGCGCTCGAAGCACTCGAAAAAGTATCGCTTGCCGACCGCGCGGAGCATCTTCCGAGCGAATTGAGCGGCGGGCAACGACAACGCGTGGCAATCGCGCGGGCGATCGCGATGCGTCCGTCGATCATCATGGCGGACGAGCCGACGGGCAATCTCGATACGAAATCGACGGGCGAGATCATGAACATCTTCCGCGACTTGCACGCGAACGGCTCGACGATCATTCTCGTCACGCACGAGCCGGACATTGCACAAGCCGCCGCACGCCAAATTCTCGTCAAGGACGGCGTGATAACGAAGGACATTTTGACCGCGCATTCCGACGAGACAATAGACATAGTTTAATGCGTAATGCGTAATGCGAAATGCGTAATTGGGGTTCGGTTTTAATTACGAATTACGAATTAAGAATTACGCATTGCTTTTAAGGGGGAATGGTTTTGATTGACAAAAAAACCGTCGAGTTGCTCGCACCCGCCGGCACGTGGGAGGCATTTGTTGCCGCAATCGACGCCGGGGCAGACGCGGTTTATCTCGGCGGAAAACATTTCAACATGCGAGTTCATCGCAATGATTTCAATTTCGACGACGACGCGCTCCGCCGCGCGGTGCAATACGCTCACGAGCGCAACGTCAAACTCTACATCACGCTGAACAATCTGATCAGCGAAGAAGAATTGCCCGCGCTCGGAGAATATCTCCGCTTCCTCGGCGAAATTCAGCCGGACGCAATTCTCGTGCAAGATTTTGCCGTCGTCAAATACGTCCGCGAGCTTCGGCTCGAAATTCCGATGCACGCGTCAATCATGATGAATACTCACAACGCGCCCGCAATCGAAATGCTTAAAACGTTCGGCATCACGCGCGTCGTCATCAGCCGCGAATTGAGTCTCGCCGAGTGCTCGCTTCTCAAACAAAAGACCGGCGTCGAGCTCGAATACTTCGTGCATGGAGACATGTGCATTTCCGAGAGCGGGCAATGCATTCACTCCGGCGTTGCCTTCGGTCAGAGCGGCAATCGCGGACGTTGTTTAAAACCGTGCCGTTGGCAGTTCCAATTGATCGACGAGGTCGGCGGCGAAGTGCTCGACGACTTTTCTTACAAGCTCGCGTTGAAAGACATGTGCATGTATCGGAATTTACCGGAGCTGATCAACGCCGGAGTCAATTCATTCAAGATCGAAGGGCGAATGCGCCCGCCCGAGTTCATTCATCGAATTGTTTCGATCTACCGCCGCGCGATCGATCGGTATTTCGACGATCCGAGCGGCTATGCGTTTGACGACGCCGATTGGCAGACGCTTTTCGACAACCGCGCGCGGGATTTTACGACTTCGTTTGCGTTGAGTCGTCCGACGATCAAAGACATCGGAACGACGGGAGAACGCGAGCCGCGCTTTTTCAGCAAAGCAATCGCCGAGCCGACCGTCAATGATCCGACGGCGCGAGAGATTTTCGCGAGCGAACGTCCGATCAAAAAATCCGAGACGCCGCCGCGTTTGTCTGTCCGAGTGTCGACGATTGAACAGTCAAAGGCGGCAATCGAAAGCGGCGCGGATGCGATTTATCTCGGCGGAGAAGTTTTCAGACCGTTGAAGCCGATCACGATTGAGCAGTTCCGAGAAGCGATCGAATACGCGCACTCGAAAGGGCGGAAATTGATCGTCAACACGCCGCGCGCGACTTATCAACGCGAATTGCATGATCTCGATGCGCTCCTTTCGGCGATTGAAAATGCCGACGGCGTGATGGTGAGCAACCTCGGCGCGCTGTCGATTGCAAAAAAATTCAACCTGCCGATTCAAACCGATCTGTCGTTCAATCTGTTCAATCACGAAGCCGCGCGGCTGTTGCAAACATTGGGCGCATCGATGGGCGCGGCGTCACTCGAATTGTCTTTTTCGCAATTGCGGAGTCTGGTCGAGGAGTCGTCGTTGCCGATTGAAGTGCTCGTACATGGCTCGTTCGAGTCAATGATTTGCGATCACAATTTCGCCGAAATGTCGCTCGGCTTCAACGGCTTGGACGATCCCGCGCGGAGCTGTCGGCAATATGCATTGAAGGACGAGGCGGGCGAAATTCACTCGCAACGAATTGATCAGTACGGACGCGCACATTTGTATTTCGGACGCGACTTGTGTTTGTTGCCGTATCTCGACAAATTCATGGGCGCGGCGTCGCTTCGGATTGACGCGCAATTGTATTCGCCAAAACAAACCGCGCGGGTCGTCTCGATGTATCGGCGCGCGATTGACGGGCAGGAAGTTTCGATTGCGGAGTTGCAATGCGAAGGCGAGCGTCCGCTCGGCGTCGGAGTGTATCGCTTCCGCCAAAGCAAAAACAGCTGATGGATCGCGCTCGAGAACTTCTCGCAATCGGAAGGGCTGAAGATGCGCTCGAGCGGCTGAAGGCATTGCTCCCGCGCGTCGATGATTTTGATCAATGGCGAGTGCATGAATTGTTCGGAGCGGCATTTCATGATCTCGGCGATGCGGACGGTGCCGCGCAAGCGTATTTCAATGCCGCCATGACCGATCGATATCTCCGAGCACAGCGTCAACATTTCTCGAATTATCTCTTCGCGTTGCATTATCTCCCGCACGTCGACAACGCCGAACTCGCGCGCGAGCATTTCACTTACAACAATCTCTTTGACGACATCGAGCCGCTCGAAAAGCGCAATCGTCGTCGGCGCGAGAAAATTACAATCGGATATCTCGCGCCGCATTTTCTGCAGAGTGCCGCCGCGCGATTTTTCGAGCCGCTGTTGACGAGCTTCGATCGTCGGCAATTTCATGTGCTCGCCTTCAGTTTATCGCCGAAGTCGGATGAGTTTACCGCCGCGATCAAAAATGCCGTCGATTTCTATCATGTGCTCGACAGTCAATCGCTCGAAAGCTCCGCGCGGCGCATTTCAGAACTCGGCGTCGACATTCTGTTTGATCTCGGCGGGCATTCGGAAGGCGGAATCACTTTGCCGCTCATGGCGTATCGCCCCGCGCCGGTTCAAATCTCGGGAATCGGCTGGTTTGATACGACCGGACTCGGCGCGATCGATTTCATTTTGACGGACGACTTTTTATCGCCGCGCGGAGCCGAGAGATTTTTTTCCGAAAAACTTTTGCGCGTTCCGAACGCGTTGACGTTCACTCCGACGCCGAAAATGTTCCCGCGCAATCGTCGCGATCGATCCGAAATTACATTCGCCGCCTTCTGCAATTTCATGAAGATCACGGACGAGTTTCTCGAATGCGCGGCAGAAATTCTCGAGCGCGTTCCGAACTCGCGATTGATATTGCAGGACACAACTCAAATTCCCGCGCGGCGTTGACGAATGCTCGAGCGCATTGAAAAATTCCTGCCGATTGAGCGCGTCGACATTCGACTCGGGCGCGACGATTTTCTTGCCGATTATGCCGACGTCGATGTCATGCTCGACACGTTCCCTTACAACGGCTGTGCAATGACGGCAACCGCGCTCTGCATGAATGTGCCGGTGATTTGTCTGCGCGGCGAGCGATACGGCTCTCGTTTTGGAGCGGACGTCTTGCGCGCGGCGGGGCTCGAGGAATTGATTGCCGAAGATCGGAAGGAATATATTGAGCGCGCGATTGAAGTTTCGGCTCATCCGATCGACATTTCCGATCGATTGCGTGGTGCGCCGTTGCTCGACACAAAAAAATTCGTCGCGGAAGTCGAGGCGGCATATGAAAAATTAATTTCGAGGTGATGATCATGAGCAAACCGATCGTGGCAGTGGTCGGGCGACCGAACGTCGGCAAGTCGACGCTGTTCAATCAAATCGGCAAAAAGAAACTGTCGATCGTCGACGACATGCCGGGCGTCACGCGCGATCGCATTTACATGGACGCGGAGTGGCTCAATCGCGAGTTCACTCTCATCGACACGGGCGGCATCGAATTGGAAACGTCGGACTCGATGCTCTCGTCAATCCGCTCGCAAGCAAAGATCGCCATCGACGAGGCGGACGTGATTTTGTTTGTCGTAGACGGGCGAGTCGGCTTGACAAACTCGGACGAAGAGGTTGCGAAAATTCTTCGTCATACTCGAAAACCGGTCGTGATTGCCGTCAACAAGATCGATGCGCTTTCGCTCGAGAACAACGCCTTCGAGTTTTATAACCTCGGGCTGGGCGATCCGATCGGCATCAGCGCGGCGAATGCACTCAATCTCGGCGATTTGCTCGACGCGGTCACGGAAGCATTTCCGAATTCCGACGAAGAAGTTCGAGATGAAGACGAGATCAGAATTGCGGTGATCGGGCGTCCGAATGTCGGCAAATCTTCTCTCGTCAACAAAATGCTCGGCGAGGAGCGCGTGATTGTCAGCGAAATTCCTGGCACGACGCGCGACGCTATCGACACGCATTTTTTCCGCGACGGCACGAAGTTCACGCTGATTGATACCGCAGGAATGCGGCGCAAATCGAAAGTCGAAGAGCCGGTTGAGCGCTACAGCGTTATGCGTTCGCTGCGGGCGATTGAACGCGCCGACGTGGTTTTGATGCTGATTGAGGCGCCGGTCGGGATTACTGAGCAGGATAAAAAAATTGCCGGTTACGCGCACGATTCCGGCAAGGGCTGCGTTCTGGTTGTGAACAAGTGGGATATTTTTCCGAATAAACACGATCGCTCAACCAATCGCTTTACTGATGAACTGCGCACAGAATTGGGATTTTTGCAATACGCGCCTGTACTTTACGCAAGTGCTTTAACTGGTCAACGTGTCAATCGCGTGACTGAACTTGTAAAATTTGTAGCCGAGCAACAGTCAATGCGTATTCAGACAAGCGCGTTAAATGAATTGATTCGCGATGCCGTTGCCGTCAATCCTCCGCCTACGAAAAAAGGTAAGCAACTGAAAATTTTATTCGTGACGCAAGCTGATATTTGTCCGCCGCGATTTATTTTGTTCGTCAACAATCCCGAACTTGTACACTTTTCATACTTAAGATTTTTGGAAAATCGACTGCGCGAAAGTTACGGCTTTGAAGGTACGCCGTTAAAGTTTGTAATTCGCAAACGCAATGAGGACGAATTTTAATTCAAACAAAAAAGGCACGCAAGGACGCGTGCTTTTTTATTTACTTTATCGACAAACTTTAATAAGTTCCGCGCAATTCGTCACGGACAATTTTTCCTTCAACAAGAGCGATAACTCTTTTTTTCATACGGTCAACAATATTTTTATCGTGAGTCGCCATTACAATCGTTGTACCCGTCGCGTTGATTCGTTTAAAAATGTCCATAATGTCCCAACTTGTCGCAGGGTCAAGATTTCCTGTCGGTTCATCGGCAATTACAATTCGTGGATCATTGACAATGGCGCGGGCAATGGCTACGCGTTGTTGTTCGCCGCCGGAAAGTTGATCGGGAAAATGTTTATGTTTATCGCCAAGTCCTACAATATCCAAAACCGTATTAACTGTTCGTTGCATTAATCTGCGCGGCGCTTCAATAACTTGCATGGCGAAGGCAACATTTTCATAAACGGTTTTATCTTCCAAAAGTCTGTAGTCTTGAAAAATTACTCCGAGTGAACGCCTTAAATATGGAACTTCATTTCGTTTCAATCGGACGACGTCTTTGCCGTCAACAATAATTTCGCCGGAAGTTACAAGTTCTTCACGCATTAGCAATTTCATCAGCGTTGACTTGCCGCTACCTGATGCTCCAACTATAAAAACAAATTCTCCCGCCTCAATGTCAAGGCTGACATTATTCAGCGCGGTAACGTTATTTTGTTCATAAATCTTTGTAACATTTTCCAAATGAATCATTTTAAATCCTCTAAACTATGTCAATAATTTCATCTGTATGCGCAGTTAAAATATCTTTGGTAATTTGTCCGTCCTTAACCAAAATTTGACGGTCTGCGGCTTGAGCAATATCGGGTTCATGCGTAACCAAAATTATCGTTGAGCCTGCCGCGTGCAAGTCACGGAAAATTTGCATAATCTCTCCTGTCGACTTCGTATCCAAATTACCTGTAGGTTCATCAGCCATAATGATTGACGGTTTCATAGCAATAGCGCGGGCAATAGCTACACGTTGACGTTGTCCGCCGGAAAGTTCACTTGGCAAATGTTCGGAGCGATCGTCAAGCGAAACTTTTTTCAGTGCTTCCATAGCAAGTTCAAGACGTTTCTTCGTACCAAGTCCTGCGTAGACTGCGGGAAGTGCAACGTTTTCCAAACTTGTCAACTTCGGCAGTAAATTAAAATTTTGAAAGACAAAGCCGATTGTTTTATTTCTAATCGCGGCTAATTCGTCGTCTGATAGTCGGCTTACTTCCTGTCCCAAAAGTTTGTATGAACCAACTGTAGGACGGTCCAGGCAACCTAAAATATTCATCAAAGTTGACTTGCCGCTACCGGAAGGTCCCATTAACGCGACAAATTCTCCAGAATCAATTTTTAAATCGACGCCGTTTAAAGCCGCGACTGTTTCACTGCCCATTTTGTAAAGTTTTTTTACGCCGGTTATCGTCACAACATTTGCCAATTCAATCACCCGAAAAAATTATAGCATAAAAACTTTGTGCGTGATATAATCGGAAAAAATTTTTTGGAGGATATTAA
>CALGGX010000351.1 GCA_937916025.1 uncultured Selenomonadales bacterium | reverse complement strand
TGAGAATCGACTCGAACATTGCGCCGAAGATCGGCGGACTTACATCAATCCAATCAAACTCGGCGGCGGCGAGAATGTAATGATTGACGGCGGCATTAAGGTTCGGCACGGACTCGGCGGCATCTTTGAAAAGATCGCCGTTGACGTAAGGAAAAGCCTTGAGCTCCGCGCGGAGTCTTTTTGGACGGAGTTCGGTATCGAGCACTCGGAAGAGATCGACGAGCGCGGCTTGACGATCTTCGGCGGCTTTGAAGTATTCGGCGAATTGTTTCGGATGGAAAATATCGGCGTCATCGGCGTAAAGACAGAACATCAGCCGCACGCAGAAGCGAGACAATTCGTAATGCGTAATTCGTAATTCGTAATTTCTAATTCCTAATTCCGCATTCCTAATTCCTAATTGCCTTTTCAATGCGTAATTCGTAATGCGAAATGCGTAATTGGAGGACGGATTTTCCATTACGCATTGCGAATTAATAATTACGAATTGCCTTTCAAGTGCGTCGTGAACGAGCTTGATGAGTTTGATCGCCTGCTTGGATATTTTGACGGCAGGATTTACATTCTCGTCGTTCGGATCGATCAAAAAATTCAGCCGCGAAAACTCGTGCGGCAGTCGCTCGATCAAAACCGAATTCGGCTGATACGAATTGCGATGCTTGTCATACAAATCCATGTCGAAGACGTGCATCTCGACAAAATTGCAAACAACGATCCACCTCGGGCGGCGTGAGAACGGCAATTCATATGCGTAACGCAAAGCCTGCTCGAAAGGCGTCAAAAACTTGCCATCGGACTGCCGCGCGGGTTTGTCGAGATCAATGCCGCGAGACTTCTGCTCGATCAGAACTCGGGTCGAAGGGAGCCACGCGTCGATGAAACACTTGTGCTCGTCGACATCGATCGGAAGCTCGAATTGAATGAATTGCGTCGGTTGCTCAATGCCGAGTGATCGGAGCAGATCCAGCCAAAACGATTGCGCATCGGCTCGTTCGCCGCCGCGCTCTTTCCAAACATCGACGAATTGTTTGATTGCCTGCAACATTGCTTGTCAGCCTCCGCTCGATTAACACACGATAATTTTGAAAGATGCGCGTTCGTATCGTCATCGAAAGCGTTCGCCGTCAACGCAATGATCGGAATGGTTTTCGCATCTTCATGATCGGAATTTCGGATTTGTTTGATTGCCTGCAACATTGCTTGTCAACCTCCGCTCGATTAACGCACGATCAGTTCGGCGAGCGTCCGATATATCTCGTCGGGATCGATCGGTTTTGAAAGATGCGCGTTCATTCCGGCGTGAATACTGCGTTGCACATCGTCATCGAAGGCATTCGCCGTCAACGCAATGATCGGAATGGTTTTCGCATCTTCATGGTTTGAACTTCGGATTTGCTTTGTTGCCTCGAGTCCGTCCATGACGGGCATGCGCATATCCATCAGCACGGCGGCGAAACAGCCCGGCGGTTGCGCGTTGAAAATGTCGACGGCGATTTGCCCGTTTTCGGCGTGCTCAACCGTCATGCCCTTCATCTTGAGCACTTCGCGTATGATCTCGGCGTTGATCAAAATGTCTTCCGCCAACAGAATATGTTTGCCCGTCAAATCGGCAGGCGTCGACGATGCAACTTCCTGCACTTCATTGGCGTTGCCCGGACTTTGCTCCGAACGCTCGAGAGTGACGACGATTGTAAAAACAGTGCCGACACCCTTTTCGCTTTCGACGGAAATATCGCCGTTCATCATGTCGACGATGCTTTTCGTGATCGCCATGCCCAGCCCCGTGCTGCCGTACTTGTTTGTCGACGAAGCATCTTCTTGGCTGAACGCGTCAAAGATTTTTGGAATGTACTCTTTATCCATGCCGATGCCGGTGTCTTTGATCGTAAAGCGCAAGGTTGCCTTCCGATCGAACTCGGCGATTTTTTCTGCCTTCAAAGTGACGGTTCCGCCTTCGGGCGTGAACTTGACGGCATTGCCGAGAATGTTGATAAGCACCTGCCGGAGTTTGATGCTGTCGCCGACAAAAACATCGTCGTCCGTCATTTCGACGATGTTTTTGTATTTTAAGCCCTTGTCTTTGCACTGACTGCCGATTATGACGTTCACCTGCTCCAACATCTGCGCGAATGAAAAATGTTCGTTTTTGAGAACGGTTTTGCCGGCTTCGATTCTTGAAACGTCGAGGATATCGTTGATGAGTCCGAGCAAATGTTTTGCGGAGGCACCGATCTTTTTGAGATGCCCGCGCGTGGTATCGGATATCTCGGGATTTTCGAGCGCGATGTGATTGATGCCGAGTATTGCATTCATGGGCGTGCGAATTTCATGCGACATGTTTGACAGAAAAACGGTTTTGGCTCGGCTGGCGGCTTCGGCGGCGTCGAGCGCGGTTTTCAAATGCCGTGTCATGTCATCGACGCGCTGACGCAAATGTCGGGTGACAAACCACACCAACAGCATGCACAACAGCAATGACACGATCATGCAGGCGGCGATCGTTTGCATTTGTTGTTCGATCTGATTGTCGTACCATTCCGCGCTGAAGTCGACTGCAACGATGCCCGCGACGTTGCCGTCGGAATCGAAGACGGGGCTGTAGCCGCTGTAAAAACTGCCCCACGCGTCCGAGTATGCTTCGTCATCGACGGCGGGCGTACCCTTGCTTGCGGCATACAGCGCGTCGGTATAGACGATCGGCTCGCCGAATTCGCCCGGGTCTTCGATTGTCGGATCGACCGAGAACTCGAATTCTTTTTCGCCGACCGCTCGAATGCAATAAATATATTCCAAATCGATATTTTCTTGAAAATACGCGAGCGTGTCGTTAATTTGCCGATAAGCGGGCGTATCTTTATCTTCCGCGCGGAGCGACTTCAATGCATCGCCGTCGAGCATATCTGCGGCGGTGTTGGCGATATCCAAAACACGACTCTGAAACAAGTTTTTGATTGCCGCATTTGATTGTCTTGTCAAAACGAAACCGAGCAGTGCATTTAACGCCAACAAAAATGTCGATACGATTGCCATAAAAATTACCGTGTTGTTGAGCTTCACTGCCTTTGTACCTCTCGAAAAAATTTGATCGATAACTTCTTCGGCGATAATTATTTTTCCTGCCGATGCCGCGTAATTGTTTTTTTTACCGGCAAGACGGGGACACTTAAAGGTTTTGCGGAATATAAAAAATTTGTGGAAGTAAATGAGCTTTATCTGCTTAATTTTTTGCAGGCATATGTGGAGGCGA
>CALGGX010000350.1 GCA_937916025.1 uncultured Selenomonadales bacterium | reverse complement strand
GGATCGCGCGGCTCTGCTGTCGAAAAAGGCGTTGACGCGCTCGATCGACGATCGAAATCCCATGCCCGAGTATGCGAAACTCGAACAGGAATTGCTCGAGCTGATCAATTCGACCGGCATCGGACCGCAACTCGGCGGCACCACCTCCGCGCTTGCCGTCAATGTCGAGTGGGAGCCCACGCATATCGCCGGACTTCCCGTCGCCGTGACGATCTGCTGTCATGCAATGCGCCACGCGCACAGAGTTCTCTAATCGACGATCGAAGAAAGGGTGATATTCATGGCAACAATCAAATTGACGACGCCGCTGACCGAAGAACAATCTCGCAAACTCCGCGCGGGTGACAGCGTTTTGATCACCGGCACGATCTACAGCGCGCGCGACGCGGCTCATAAAGCAATGACGGAAGCACTTGCTCGCGGCGAAAAACTTCCGCTCGACTGGCATGATCAGATCGTGTATTATCTCGGTCCGACGCCGGCAAAACCGGGCGATCCGATCGGTTCGTGCGGACCGACGACAAGCGGCAGAATGGATGCTTATACTCCGACGATGTTGGATCAAGGCATCAAAGGCATGATCGGTAAGGGGTCGCGCTCGAAAGAAGTCGTCGAGTCGATGAAGAAGAACGGCGCGACGTATTTTGCGGCAGTCGGCGGCGCGGCGGCTCTGATCGCAAAGTCCGTCAAGAAGTACACCGTGCTTGCATATCCCGAGCTGGGACCGGAGGCGGTTGCGGCGTTGGAAGTCGAAGATTTTCCGGCGATCGTCGTTATCGACAGCGAAGGCAATAACTTCTATGACATCGGACAGAAACCGTTCCGCAAATTCGACATCAATTCGATCTGATAAAAAACAACGGCGAAGGGCAGTCGACTTCGGTCGATTGCCCTATCGTCAATAAAAAAGGAGGCGACTTTGTTGCACACTACATTTTATCTGCGGAGGCTGCATTCTCTGTGCGGACTGTTCGTTCTCGGTCTGGTGCTTTTCGAGCACATCTTTACCAACTCGATGGCAATCTTCGGACCGGAAGCATTGAACGGCGCGCTCGAGATGATGGAGCTCATCCCGAAACCAATCTTCCTCGGTTTGGAAGTCGGCGGCATTGCAATTCCGCTCCTCTTCCACGGTCTGTACGGCATCTATATCGCCCTGCAGGCCAATAACAATCCCCGTCGGTTCCCCTATATCCGAAACTGGAATTTTACCCTTCAACGCTGGACGGCGTGGTTCCTCGTCATTTTCTTGGTTTGGCACGTCGGATATCTCCGCCTCTACACGAAAGGCGTCACCGGCACTCCGATCTCATTCGAGCTCTTGCAGAATTATTTCCAAGATCCGATCGTCGTCGTGCTTTACGTACTCGGAATGTTTGCGGCAATTTTCCATTTCTGCAACGGCATTACAACCTTCTGCATGACGTGGGGCATCACGAAAGGTCCGCGCTCGCAAAACGTCATCAGCGTCATCAGCATGTTGCTTTGCGCCGGAATGTGCCTGACCACTTTGACTTTCATGGGCAGTTATTTCGTTCATCAAATTTAAGTAGAGGTTTGCGATATGGCTAAAGATTTAACGAAGAAAAAAATCGCGGTGGTCGGCGGCGGTATCAGCGGACTGCTCGCGACAATAAAGATTTGCGAAATGGGCGGCGAAGTCGATCTCTTTTCGTATTGCCCCGTCAAGCGTTCGCATTCGCTGTGCGCGCAGGGCGGCATCAACGCCTGCATGGATACGAAAGGCGAGCACGATTCCATTTACGAGCATTTCGACGACACGGTTTACGGCGGAGACTTTTTAGCAGATCAAATCGCCGTCAAGGGCATGGTCGAAGCGGCTCCGAAAATCATCAAGATGCTCGATCGTATGGGAGTAACTTTCAACAGAACGCCCGAAGGTGTTCTCGATCTTCGAAACTTCGGCGGGCAGAAAAACAAACGCACCTGCTTCTCGGGTTCGACGACCGGTCAGCAAATTCTCTACGCTCTCGACGAGCAGGTTCGGCGTTGGGAAGTCAAGGGTGCCGTTCATAAGTACGAATTCTGGGAGTTTGTTAAGATCATCAAAAACCGCGAAGGCGTTTGCCGCGGACTCGTCGCGCAATCGATGAATACGATGGAAGTTCGCGCGTTCCGCGAGGATACGGTCATTCTCGCGACGGGCGGTCCCGGTCAGGTGTTCGGACGTTGCACGGCGTCGACGATCTGCAACGGCTCGGCAGTCAGTGCCGTGTATCAGCAGGGCGCGGAAATTGCCAATCCCGAGTTCATTCAAATTCATCCGACGGCGATTCCGGGCTCGGATAAAAATCGGCTGATGTCGGAAGCATGCCGCGGCGAAGGAGGTCGCGTTTGGGTTTACAAAGACGGCAAGCCGTGGTATTTCCTCGAGGAAATGTATCCGGCGTACGGCAATCTCGTGCCGCGTGACGTGGCAAGCCGCGCGATTTATAAAGTCTGCGTGCACATGGGGCTCGGCATCAACGGCGAGAACAGAGTGTATCTCGATCTCTCGCATATTGACGGCAATTATCTCCTGCGCAAACTCGGCGGCATTTTGGAAATGTACTCGGAATTTGTCGGGCAGGATCCGCGCAAAGTTCCGATGGAAATCTTCCCGAGCGTGCACTATTCGATGGGCGGCATTTGGGTTGATCGCAAGCACTTCACGAACATCCCGGGCTTGATGGCGAGCGGCGAATGCGATTACCAATATCACGGTGCAAACCGACTCGGCGCAAATTCGCTGTTGAGTGCGGCGTACTCGGGCACGGTCAGCGGTCCGGAAGCAATGAAATGGGCGCGGACGGGCAATCGCGGTTCGGAGTTGACTGATGAAGAACTCGAAGCCGCGCGGCGCGAAGTGCAGAATGAGTATGACAAGATCGTTGCAATGAACGGTTCGGAAAATGCGCATAAGCTCCATCATGAGATGGGCGATCTGATGTATAAGTACGTGGCAATCGAGCGCGATAACAACGGCTTGGATCAGTGCTTGATCGAGTTGAAGAAACTGCTCAAGCGTTGGGATGATATCGGCTTGACGGATCATTCGCCGGTTGCCAATCAAGAGGCGATGTTCGTACGGCAGTTGCGGAATATGATTCTCTATGCAATGACGATCACGAAGGGCGCGCGCATGCGTGACGAGTCTCGCGGTGCACATGCGAAGATCGTGCTCGAAAACGGTCAGCAGAAACACGATAAAGACGGCGAACTCGTATTCATGGGGCGCGACGACGAACATTTCATGTTCACGACGATTGTAAGCTACGATCCGAAGACTGAAGATCCGATCATCAGCTATCGCGAATTCGATCATTCGTTGATCAAACCGCGCGCACGCAATTACGCTGTCGCGAAGAAGGAATAGGGAGCAGGTGAATATTGATGGCAGAAAAAAAAGTTCGCTTTGTGATCGAGCGGCAGGACGGTCCGAACGAAAAGCCCTACACGCAGGAATTTGACGTGGACTACCGCCCTGGGCTGAACGTCGTCGCCGCTTTGATGGAAATTCAGAAAAATCCCGTGACGGTCGACGGCAAGAAGGTCGCGCCGGTTACGTGGGAATGCAACTGCCTCGAAAAAGTTTGCGGCGCGTGCATGATGGTTATCAACGGCAAGGCGCGGCAGGCGTGCTGTGCGCTGGTCGACG
>CALGGX010000349.1 GCA_937916025.1 uncultured Selenomonadales bacterium | reverse complement strand
CATCACCTCGATGACGTCGTCCTTTATGTCGCGGCTCGTAATCCGATTGAGCTGATTGAGCTGTCCGAAGTCGCTGAACTTCGTCGGATCGACGCCGATCGATTGCAATACTGCCGGAGCGAATTTGTACGGCGAGGCGGTCGAGGCGATCAACATCGGACGCTCATCGCCCGTCTCCGCGCGGTACTTCTCCGCCACACAAAATGCCACCGCCGTATGCGGATCGAGCGTGTAGCGTCCGTATGTCTGAAATACCTGCCCGATTGTTTGACGCGTCTCTTCTTCCGTCGCAAAGCCCGCGTAGAAAATCCGATCGAATTTCTTCTTCAGCACCGTGTCGATCTTGAATTTGCCGCTGTCATGCAACTCGTCCATCATCTTCTTCACGCGGCGCGGATCGCCCGTCTCATGAAACAGCAGTCGCTCGAGATTGCTCGAGATCAATATATCCATCGACGGCGAGATCGTCTTGTGGAATTCCCGATTGCGATCGTAAACGCCGGTGCGGAAGAAGTCGGTCAAAACGTGATTGACGTTCGACGCGCAAATCGATCGATCGATCGGCACGCCCATGCGCTTTGCGTAATACGCCGCGAGGATATTTCCGAAATTGCCGGTCGGCACCGTCACGTTGATCTTGTCGCCCAATTTGATCTGCGTCGATTCAACCATGTCGACGTACGACGACACGTAATAGACGATCTGCGGCACGAGCCGCCCCCAATTGATCGAGTTCGCCGAAGACAATTTCACGCCGACTTCTTCGAGCTCTTTGCGAATTTTTTTGTCGCCGAAAATCTTCTTGACGCCGTTCTGAGCGTCGTCGAAATTGCCCTTCACTCCGAGCACTTCGACATTGTTGCCTTCCTGCGTCACCATCTGCAACCGCTGAAGATTGCTTACGCCGCCGTCGGGATAAAACACCATGATCTTCGTGCGCGGTACGTTGGCAAAACCTGCCAACGCCGCCTTACCGGTATCGCCGCTCGTCGCCACGAGGATCAGCAGATCGTCTTTCTCCTTCGTCTTGGCGAGCGCATAGCGCATCAAATGCGGCAGAACTTGCAACGCCATGTCTTTGAACGCGCTCGTCGGAC
>CALGGX010000348.1 GCA_937916025.1 uncultured Selenomonadales bacterium | reverse complement strand
TGCCTCTCCGCCGCCATGGTGCGGACCAGCTCCAGCAGCGCCTTGTTCTTCTCAAAGCTGTCCTTCCGGAACTGCGGCATGACGCTGCGGTAGTCCGCCACCGGCTCAAAGACGGAATTCTGATCGTACTTCCCGCTGAGCAGGCCATTGGCCATGGGGGAAAACGCCACATATCCGATGTTCAACTCCTCCAGCACCGGGAATACTGCCTCATGCCACCGGGCCATCATGGAGTAGCGGTTTTGGATACAGGTGACGGGACAAACCGCATGGGCGCGGCGAAGGTATTCCTCCGTGGCCTCCGAAATGCCCCAGTGCAGAATTTTGCCTTCATCAAAGAATTTTTGCATCGCGTCCGCAACTTCCTCTATCGGAACTTTCGGATCGACGCGATGAATATAGTAGAGATCAATATGATCGGTGCGGAGCCGTTTCAGCGAGCCTTCCAATGCTTTGCGAAGAGTTTCGGGGCGAGAGTCGACGCCGCAGAATTTGCCGTCTTGAATATCCCAGCCGCCCTTCGTCGCGATTTTGACACGATCGCGCACGGGCTCGAGAGCTTCGCCGACAAGTTCTTCATTGCGATAGATCGCATACAATTCCGACGTGTCAAAGAAGTCGACGCCGAGCTCAACCGCCTCGCGCAGGAATTTTATGCCTTCTTCTTTCGGCGGGAACGGCGGATAACTCTGCGACAAGCCCATGCAACCGAGTCCGATTTCGGCGACTTTCAATTGCTCGCCGCGCGCGTTAATTCCAAGAATTCGTTTCTTCATGCAATCACGCTCCTCAAAATTACTGAAAACAGTCTATCATGTTCGAGTGCCTCTAAGTCAAGGCAATTTTTCAATCGCGTTCCGCGCGGCATCGAGAGTGATCGCAATGTCCTCGTCCGAGTGCGCATCGGACATGAACAGCGTCTCGAATTGCGAAGGCGCGAGATATATCCCCGCCTCGAGCATCGCCGCAAACCACGCGCGGAATTTTTCCTGATCCGAAGCCGCCGCTGTTTCGTAATCGATCACGTCCCGAGCGTTGAAAAACAGTCCGAACATCGAGCCCGCCCGATGCAGTTGAACTTCCACGCCGCCGCTCGAAAATATCTCGCGCAAGCCGTCAATCAATCGCCGAGTCTTGCGCTCCAGCCGATCGAAAAATCCCGCGTCTTCATGCAGGATCGACAGCGTCTCAATCCCTGCCGTCATCGCGAGCGGATTGCCGCTCAACGTCCCCGCCTGATACACCTTGCCGTCCGGCGAAACCTGCCGCATGATCTCCTCGCGACCGCCGTACGCTCCGACAGGCAAACCGCCTCCGATGATCTTGCCGAGACATGTCAGATCGGGAGTAATGCCGTACTTCTCCTGCGCTCCGCCGCGTGCAACTCTGAAGCCGCACATCACTTCGTCGAAAATCAGAAGCGCACCGAACTTTGTCGTCACCGCGCGGAGTTTTTCCAAAAAGCCCTCGCTCGGCAATACCAATCCCATGTTGCCCGCAACCGGCTCGACGATCGCCGCCGCGATCTGCTCGCCGCATTCGCCGAACACTCGATCGATCGCGTCGAGATCATTGAACGGCAACGAGATCGTGTCTCGCGCCGTCCCGACCGTCACGCCCGGGCTCGACGGCACTCCGAACGTCGCCGCGCCGCTCCCGGCATTCACCAACAGACTGTCGCTGTGTCCGTGATAGCAACCGACGAACTTGACGATCTTCTCGCGACCGGTAAAGCCGCGCGCCAATCGCAACGCGCTCATCGTCGCTTCCGTGCCGCTGTTTACCATGCGAATTACTTCGATCGACGGGTAAAACTTCATCACGAGTTTCGCCAATTCAGTCTCGAGCCCTGTCGGCGCGCCGTAACTCGTACCGCGTTCGGCGGCTTTTTTGATCGCGTCAATCACGCGCGGATGCGCATGCCCGAGCACCATCGGTCCCCACGAGCCGACGTAATCGACATATTCATTGCCGTCAATGTCGAAAATGTGCGAGCCGCGCGCATGCGAAATGAACGGCGGATTGCTCCCGACATTGCCGAAAGATCGCACCGGACTGTTCACGCCGCCCGGCATGAATTTCTTCGCTTCCGCAAACGCCGCCGCCGATTTTTGCAAATTCAAATTCATGTCGTCACCTCACGCCGGCAAAATCTCGAGCCAATAGCCGTCCGGATCGACGATGAAGTAAATCCCCATCGCCGGATTTTCATAGCAGATGCATCCCATCTTCTCGTGCCGGGCATGCGCCGCATCGTAATCGTCCGTGCCGAACGCCAGATGCACTTCGTTATCGCCGAGATTGTACGGCTCCTTGCGATCCTTCAGCCACGTCAATTCGAGCAGATGCGGCGTCCGCCCGCCGTCGCCGAGATACACAAGCGTGAAGTCCGGCGTCTCCATTCGACGCACTTCAACCAAATCGAGTGCCTCCCGATAGAATTTCAAACTCCGCTCCAAATCGAGCACGTTCAAATTGTTGTGCAGAAACTTAAACATCGTAAAACCTCCTAACCGATAAAAAGCCCGACCGCAATGATCACAAGCACCCAGCCCTCGATCTTGCCGAGAATCCTGCCGATATTTTTGCGCTTGAGAATCACGCGGCGCATTTGATCGGCGCAAACCGATACGATCGAAAACACGATCAATGCTTGAATTGCGAACGTCAGTCCGAGCAGAAGTATTTGCAGACTCGGCGAAATGCCGCCGTCGAACGATATGAATTGCGGCAGGAATGCGAGGAAAAACAACAGCACTTTCGGATTGAGCACGTTCATCAAGACGCCGCGCTTGTAGAGTGCCGCCATCGATCGAGACGAATCCGCGCGCCCGAGTTTCATCTCGCCGCTCGAGCGAAATGCCAGCGACGCCAGATACAGCAAATACAATCCGCCGAAGCATTTCAGCAATAGCAGAGCCGTCGTCGATGAACTGATCAACGCTGCCACGCCGATCATCACCAACATCGTGTGAAATGCAATGCCGCTGACCAAGCCGCACGCGAGAATTATGCCCGACTTCGCTCCGCTCGAGAGACTCTTCGTCAATAAATACAGTATGTCCGGTCCCGGCGCGAGCGTCAACAGTATCGACGACATCAAAAAATATATAAACGCCCTTATCTTCCCTCAATTCATCTCTCAACATCTTTTGATATTGATTTCCTTCATCATTTGTAGGGAATAACTCCATTCTTGCACCTTGCCTGCTATCACAAGGAGAAGTTGGAAAGTATTCTACAATCGGAGTGATTGC
>CALGGX010000347.1 GCA_937916025.1 uncultured Selenomonadales bacterium | reverse complement strand
TTGACGATGAGATTGTCGTCCGCGCGGAAGTCTGTTGCGATCTCGACCGAATTCGGCGAATACCGACGCGCATTGACGAGCACCTTCGGCTCGAGCAGTCGATCGACTTCGTCCGGCGCGAGCAACTCGTTGAAGAAAATCTCCTGCCGCTTCTGATCGTCTTTCGTCTGACCGCCTTCGAGCACGCAGTCTTTGTACGGAAATGCGAGCGCGATCGATCTGCCGGTGGAGATGAAATCGCCGCGCGCGTCTACCAGTCCGATCTTGTTTTTGTACGCCGTGAACGAGTTCGGCAAAAACTCGCGCATGTTGATGAAGTTGATGAATTTCTTCGCGTCGAACATCAAATGCTCGTCGATCGATCTGAAAAACGCCTTCCGAGTTGCGTCGTTGCCGAGCAACAATCGGATCAAATTGTCGTCGAGCTCGAGTGCCGCCGCGCGGAGCGTATTGCGAAGCAATTGCCCGTCTTCAGAGATGAATCTCGCATTTTGACTCAGCACCGAGCGCACGGTCGATAAAATGTCTTGCATGGAATCAACTCCCGGTATAGAAATTTCGAGTGAATGATTTTGAGTCGGCGTCGATTGCAAACTCTTCGTCGTCGAGATCGCTCCGATTGACGTAGAGCATGTTCTTGTCGAGCATCTCGATCAACAGCCGCTTCCGATCGTCGATCGACAACGCCGAGAATTCCGATCGATCAATCGCTTCGAGTTCGACGCGCCAATCGATGTAACCCGCGCGGAGTATTCGCTCGAGAATGTCGCCGAGCTCGGCAGGATCGATCGCGCGCGCGATCTCGTCGATGAATTTCCGGTTGAGCCGAGCGAGCTCGCAATACACGAATGAGCCGCCGGAGTTTTGCACGCGCTTGACGGTGATCGACTCGGCATAATCCATCTGCTCGATCAGAATGAATCGGCGATTGAGTTTGTGCGCAACCGCCGCCGCAGTTCCCGAGCCCGCAAACGCGTCGAGGACGAGATCGCCTTCGTCGCTGAAGATATTCATCAGAAACTCGAGCAAGTCCTCGGGCTTCTTGCCGTTGCGAAATTCGACACCGCCCTCGCTGTTGACGACGTTGTAACTGTGCACGAAGTCGATGAAGTTTGCGTAAGGCTTGAGCGTCACGGCGGACGATTGCGGCATGCCTTGGAGATATGCGCCGTTCTTGTTGCCGTGCGGCGGCAGGTAGAAGTATCGGAAGCCGAAGGCGTCGTCGCCGATGCCGTCGACTTTGAACAGCGTCTTCGGCGGATATCGATGCTCGAGCGGTTGCAGATGCTTGACGTAAAATCGACCGGACGAGACCTTCTCGCGAATCGATCCGCGCACGGTCATGATCTTGAAATTGCGCTCCGACGGCGCGGCTTCGATCAGCTCGTACTCGTGCGGCAGAAACATTCGCGCGTGTCGACCGTCGAAGTCGATCGGAGTGCCTTCGGTCAGCTCGCGGACGACGAATTTGTAATCGTCGACGGTTTTCGGTTGAGCGCGGCGCGGCATTTTGAATGCGGGGCTTTTGGCGCAGACGAGAATGTACTCGACGCAATCGTTGAAGTCTTTATCGGCGGTGAGGACGCGGTCGGGATGCCGCACGAGCACGTTGAATGTCATGACGTGATTGCCGATGATCTCGTCGAGCAGGACTTTCAGATATGCGTAATTGTGGAAACTGCATTGAATGAGAATGACGCCGTCGTTTTTGAGCAGCGGGAGGGTTTTTTCGACGCGATTTTTGATGAAGACCAGCCACGTACTGCGCGAGAATCGATCGTTGTAGCCGAACGAATCGGAGCCGGTGTTGTAGGGGATATCCCAATACGCCATCTTGATGCGACTGCCGAATCGTCTTTCGAGCGACGCGAGCGCGAGCAGGTTGTTGCCCTTGACGATGAGATTGTCGTCCGCGCGGAAGTCTGTTGCGATCTCGACCGAATTCG
>CALGGX010000346.1 GCA_937916025.1 uncultured Selenomonadales bacterium | reverse complement strand
AGAGGGAAATCAGCAGGCTTTCAGTCTGCCTGAAAAATGGGAGGAAAGAAAAGAATGACTTACAAAACTGACATCGAGATCGCACAGGCTTGCGAGAAAAAGAACATCAGAGAGATTGCGCAGGTCGCCGGGATCGATGAGAAATACCTGGAGCAGTACGGCAATTACAAGGCCAAGATTGACTTCTCCTTTTTGAAGGATCATGCGGATAAGCCGGACGGAAAACTGATTCTGGTGACAGCAATCACCCCGACCCCTGCCGGCGAAGGTAAGACAACTACCTCTGTTGGCCTGGCAGACGGCATGAGAAAGCTTGGCACCAATACCGTAGTCGCTCTCCGCGAGCCCTCTCTTGGCCATGTATTCGGCATCAAGGGCGGCGCGGCAGGCGGCGGCTATGCTCAAGTCGTGCCGATGGAAGATATCAATCTTCATTTCACCGGCGATTTTCATGCCGTCACGACCGCGCATAATCTTCTCGCCGCCGTCCTCGACAATCACATTCATCACGGCAATGCGCTCGGCATTGACGTTCGTCGCGTCGTTTGGAAGCGCGTGCTCGATCTCAATGATCGCGCGCTCCGCAATGTGATCGTCGGCTTGGGCGGCAAAGCGCATGGAGTTCCGCGCGAGTCCGGCTTCGACATCACGGTTGCGAGCGAGATGATGGCGATCCTCTGCCTTGCGGAAGGCATTGATGATCTGAAATCCCGGCTCGGCAAGATCATCGTTGCTTACACATTCGGCGGACGCGCGATCACGGCTGATGATCTCAATGTCACCGGCGCATTGACTCTGCTCTTCAAAGACGCGATCAAACCGAATCTCGTTCAAACGCTCGAAGGCACGCCCGCGATCATTCACGGCGGACCTTTCGCCAATATCGCGCACGGTTGCAACTCGGTGCAGGCGACGAAATACGCGCTGAAACTCGCCGATATCGTCGTGACGGAGGCAGGCTTCGGTGCCGATCTCGGAGCGGAAAAATTCATCGACATCAAATGCAGACTCTCGGGCTTGCGTCCGAACGCCGTCGTGATCGTCGCAACGGTTCGCGCGCTGAAACTGCATGGCGGCGTCGCGAAAAACAACCTGCAAGCAGTTGACATGGAAGCACTCGCGCGCGGCTTCGGCAATCTCGAAAAGCACATCGAGAGCATCAAAGGCTTCGGCATTCCCGCCGTCGTCGCGATCAACAAATTCCCGACCGATACCGCCGAGGAACTTGAGTTTGTCGAAAAACATTGCAGGGAACTCGGCGCGCGCGCGGCACTTTCGACAGTCTTTTCTGACGGCGGAGACGGCGGTTTGAAACTCGCGGAGGCGGTTGAAAATGCGTGCAATCAGCCGTCGAAATTTCGTTTCACTTACGAAGACGACATGTCGATTGCCGATAAGATCAACGCGGTTGCGACGAAGATTTACGGAGCGGACGGCGTCGATTTCACTCCGAGTGCGCAAAAGCAATTGGAAGAGATCGATCGGCTCGGCTACTCGAAACTGCCGGTATGCATCGCGAAAACGCAATATTCGTTGACGGACGACGCGTCGAAGATCGGACGTCCGCGCGGCTTCAGAGTTACGGTTCGCGAGCTGAAAATCAGCGCGGGAGCGGGCTTCATCGTGGCGTTGCTCGGCTCGATTTTGACAATGCCGGGCTTGCCGAAAAAACCGGCGGCGGAGAATATGGATATCACTGCCGACGGCATCATCACCGGGCTGTTTTGAAAAAAAATTCCGCGCGGCGAAAAAAATTTTTTGCATGAAGGTTGACATCGTCAATCGAGTTGTGGTATTATTCGACGCGTTGAATGATTCGGCGCCATCGTCAAGTGGTTAAGACACCGCCCTTTCACGGCGGGTTCGTGGGTTCAAATCCCGCTGGCGTCACCATAACATGAAATTTCAAGGACTGTTCGATGAGCAGTCCTTTTCGATTATGCGAAAGGGTGAATCCGAAATTGCGGCAATTACTGAATGAAATGCATCATTGGATGAACGCATACATGAAAAGTTTTTACTCCGACGATGAAGAAGTGCAGCGCGGCATCTTGATTAAAGAAAAGCACACCGGTTGCGTCACGGCGAATTGCGTCGAGCTCGCGCGGTATCTGAAATTATCCGGGCACGACGCCGAGCTGGCAGAGATCATCGGGCTGTTTCATGATGTCGGACGCTTCCGTCAGTATTCGATCTACAAAACATTCAACGACGCGGACTCGGAAGATCACGCCGATCTCGGTTTGAAAGTCATTGACGAACTCGAATTCTTCAATCGCCTTTCGCCGGTCGACAACGAGATCGTTCACTTCGCAATCGGCAATCACAACAAGAAAAACGTCGCGCCGACCGATGATCCGAAAAAAATGTTGTTTGCAAAAATCATTCGTGATGCCGACAAGCTCGATATCTACCGCGTGCTCGAGCCGTATCTCGCGCAAGAAAATGTCGACAAGATGCCGAACTTCATCAAAGGCAGGTCGCCCGAGATCAGTCCGGACTTTGTCGAAAACTTCGTCGCCGGCAATCAAGCCGATTATCGCAAAATCAGAACGAACGGCGATCGAAAAATCGTCCGCCTGATGTGGATTTATGACATCAACTTCGCATGGACTATGCGAAAAATTCTCGAGCGTGGTTACATCGAAAAAATCATCGGCGCGCTTCCGAACGATCAAAACATCAAACGAGGCATCGAACGACTTCGCGAGCACGTCGAAAAAATTTGCCGCGCGGAAAATTCATGAACGAAACTCGAACGGGATCGGAGTGCCGATCCTTTTTCGTATTGCAAATCGAAATGTGGTATAATCGGCAGAAATATTTTTTTTGATCGAAAAATCGTCCGCCTGATGTGGATTTATGACATCAACTTCGCGTGGACGATGCGAAAAATTCTCGAGCGCGGTTACATCGAAAAAATCATCGGCGCGCTTCCGAACGATCAAAACATCGAACGAGGCATCGAGCGACTTCGCGAGCACGTCGAAAAAATTTGCCGCGCGGAAAATTCATGAATGAAACTCGAACGGGATCGGAGTGCCGATCCTTTTTCGTATTGCAAATCGAAATGT
>CALGGX010000345.1 GCA_937916025.1 uncultured Selenomonadales bacterium | reverse complement strand
GTTGCGTGAATTGGATGAAGGCAACAAAACTGTATCAGAGGCATACTCGGAACTGCTCGGGCAGAAGAATGAAATCAAGCAACTGCTGAATAAATATTATCCGAAAGAAGAGCACGAAAAAAGCCGTCGAGAGGACGACAATTTTAATGATGTGCTGACGTCGGACGCACTCACGGCGCGTGCAAGAGAAGTATTAAAGGCGGTCGAGCTGGAGAACGAAAAGCCGAAGAAAGATGCAACGCTCGGAAAAATTTACGGGCGAATGGAATCGACCGGCAACTTCACAGTTGAGTTTAGCAAGTCGGATATAGAAGACAGGATCAGAAATGCGCTCGGAAAAATTGTTGCCGAATTGGGCGGAAAGGCTGATGAAAATGCGCATACATTCAAACTGAACAAATTAGAGGATGTAGCAATATTTTGCCGCGCAGCGAAACTGGCGTTTTACGATCAGAAAAGCAAAGGCATGAAAGCGAGCAATGAAAAAGCCCTCCGCGTGGAGGAAATGGAATTGCCGGTCGGTTATCGGACGGAGAGTGGCAAGAATATAGCCGATAGCGATGCGCGTGAGTTTGTAGTCGATGCGAACGGCAACAGCGACTTGGGCGCATTCACGGACAAGACAGAAAAGGCGACGAACGGCATTATCAAGGCAGTGCCGATTAGGTTGCAGGTTGGCAATGAACACTTCGGATATATTCATATAAATCAAAAACATATTGATCAAATAAAGAGTAAAGGATTTGAAGATGCAGTTACATATATCGGCAATATTATGCGGAATGCAAATCAAATTTATAGTCGTGCCGATACAGGAAACTTAAACAGATTTGTGCTCAGTTATACTCCGCGAAAAGGTTCGAAAGACTTTATGCCAATAGACTTAGAAATGGAGCGTGATTCAGATGATTACTACACGATTGTATCGGCATATCCGAATCGAAATAAATCAATAGAGGGAATACTGATTCATGACGGGAGCACACACCCGTCGCCTGATGCCGCAACAGGTTCGCTTATTCAGGTTACTGCCGATAAAACGGCGACATTGCCCGGTGTGCCAATGCGAAGAACCAATATTCCCGATGCAAATATAACACAAGCACCGGCGGAAGTCAACGAAGGACTCCTGCTCACTGATGAGACCACTCCTCATCACCCCGCTGCGAATAAAGACGGCAATGAGCGCGAGACGGTGGTAAAGACGGACAGCGGACGCGAAGTGCGAGTGAAATATCAAGTGGTACCGGCAGAAAAGCTGATAACGAGTCATAAGATGGCGGCAATGGGCGCGTATAAGAATGAAAAGTATCCTGAGGAGTTGCAGCCGCGAAATCGCGAGAGTAAGACGATGAGTCAACAGATCGTATCAATCTCGAATCGGTTGGATGCGAAAGAAGTAGCGGCGTCGGTGTATCTGAATCAGGGAGCCCCGATCGTTCGGCAAGACAGAGTGGTGTTGAATGGCAACGGTAGAACGATGGCAATAGCGTATGCGTATAAGAGAGATATCAAATCGGCGCACGAATACGAGAAATA
>CALGGX010000344.1 GCA_937916025.1 uncultured Selenomonadales bacterium | reverse complement strand
TAAGATATCACATGGCGACGATCGGACTGCCCGAGACGATAAAGCCCGAGCAACTGGAGCAATATGCGCTCAAAGATGCGGAACTTCAATATAAAGGAGATACGATCGGAGCGATCTATGAAAATCCGAAACGGCGCAAAGAATATCTCGAAGAACAGATCGAGATATATAAGGCGCGGCGCGATCGCTTGACAGAAAAGAAGAGCGAAGAAGATGCGCGGTACGTCGAGCAGTTGGCTCGATTGGAAGAGCGATTTAACGAGGCGAAGGCGGACGAGAACGGTTTGTTGCAACGTCAAGACAGCGGCGAAGATGTTTCCGAGGAATTGAAAATACAATCGGAGCTGGTAAAGAGATTGCAGGAAGATTATACGCGCCTGTCAAATACCGGCACGCAATGTCAGAAAGATATCGAGCAACAGATCAAAGAAACGGACAACGCAATCAAGGAGCTCGAAGCCGATCTGTATCCGGTCGAGACGCAATTGAAAAAGACGCTGGCTGACGGCGTGACGAATATGTTCGATGATATACTGATCAAAGGAAATTCATTCAAAGATACTTGGAACAATCTGTGGCAGAGTATAGCATCGATGGCGTTAAAACAACTGCTGATGATCCAGATGCAGAAAATGTTGCCGGTACTGTTCGGAGGAGCCGATGGAGGAGAAGTACCGTCAAAGGCAACGGGCGGCTATATTCCGAGTTACGCGTACGGCGGCAGTTTGTGTGATATTCCGTCATACAGCAGAGGTAAAGAGATTGACGCGGGGCTGATCAAAGGCGCGGGCACCGGTACGTCCGACAGCATCTTGACGTATCTTGAAAATCGAGGGCAATTCATACGCACGTCGGACGGGGAGTTTATAATCAAGAAGAAGTCGGTCGATGCGCTCGGCTTGTCGTTCCTGAACAGGTTGAATGAAAATCCCGAGCAGATCGCGCAGAAGGAGAAAATCTTAAAAGCGTATGCGGGCGGCGGAAGTCTCGGAGAGGAAATGGAACCTGTAATGTCGGATAAGACAGTCAGCAATTTCAACAGCTATACGAAGATGCAGGCGGATAAAGAAGATAGAAGTGAGAGGCAAGAGAAATTACTCGAGACAATAAGTCTGCAATTGTCGACATTCACGCGTCCTGTCAATGAAAATACTACAATGAATATCAATGCGGTCGACAGCAAGAGTTTTGTACAATTGTTGTCGAAACATTCCGATGTGATAATGGGACTGATGCGCAAGGAGCGCGGCAAGCGTAATTACTACTAATTGTTGAATGGATACGGCGGTCGGTGTATCATTTCGATCGTAAGGTGGTGAGTTAATATGGTTTCTGTTTTTGACGTTGCAAAGTACATTTTGACGAAACAGTCCGCGATGAGTACATGGAAACTGCAAAAACTGTGCTACTATGCGCAGGCGTGGCATTACACATGGACGGAGAAAAGGTTGATTGAAGAAGAATTTGAAGCGTGGCGCAACGGACCGGTATGTCCTGCGCTGTTCGCCGCGCATAAAGGCAAATTCATCATTCAAGTCACCGATATTGAAGGCGAGCCTTCAAATTTGAATGCAGACGAAAAAGAATCGATAGATGTAGTAATGAAGGATTACGGAGAAATGGAGCCGTTCGAGCTCAGTAGTCTCACACATTCGGAAGCCCCATGGAAGGATGCCAGAGGCGATTTGCCGAAGTATGCAAACAGCAATGAGATTATTACTCTCGAGAGTATGGGACGATATTACGGGAGTTTAATTTGATGGGTAGAAAGAAACACACGGACAAGCATAAAGCTCGAATACCCGGAATTAAAGAGACTTCTCGTGACAATAACTTGTCTAATGATGGTAAATGTCCGATTTGGATGTTTGATAACATCGATAAGGACGGCAAATTTCAGTTCGATCCTTGCCGTGCCGATTTCAACCATAAAGATTTTTTGATAAAAATGTTAGCGTTTTCAAAAATGACGTGGCGCGAAATTAAGAAACAAACTCATGATGACGGAAAATCCAAACATCATTTTCTTGCGTCGGAGTCTTTATCGGACGAAGCTAAAGATCGTATCGTTGCGAAGCAGTTAACCGATCTCACTGATTATATTTTTTCGTTTTGTCTGGTATGACGCTCATCATGAGTTTGCGCCGTCAAATAAAAGACATACTTGATGACGTGGCAAGCGTAATTACTATTGATTGTTGCATCAGCGCGGCGGATGGTGTATCATAATAGAAAAAAGAGGCGATACAGATGGGATGTTATGTGTTTGTAGACAATTTCAACGTGTGGATTGAAGGCAGATATGCCTCGGCGGTACATCAAGGCTGGGTTGGCAATATGTACGAAGCGCATCGAAAAAACGCACAGGATGTAAGTTGGCGAATAGACTTCGGTCGTCTGCTGAATTTTGTCAGTGGCGGTAATATCGATGATGTAAAAAGGGCAGTTTTGATCGGCTCAAAGCCACCGCGCAATGACAGCCTTTGGAACGCCATGAAAAAGGATGATTTTGAAGTTTCCATCTTGGACAGAAATGTTGCCAACAAAGAAAAAGCGATTGATACAAGTATAGTGATCGCAATCGACAAGTGTTTGTATCGCGAGGCAAAACCGGAAGATAAATTCATCTTAATCATGGGCGACAGAGACTTTGTACCGTCAATTCAAACAATACATGAGGAAGGACTGGCGGTTAAACTGGTGTTTTGGAGCAATGCATCGGGAGAATTGATTGCCGAAGCTGATGAATTTGTAAATTTAGACGAGCATATCGACAGTATCAGTTTCCGAGTTTGAAAAAAAATAAAGACCGTCCGAGAGGGCGGTTTTTTTGATGGAGAAAAATATGAAAATGAAGTTTATTTATCGCCGTAATGAGTTTTACATTGTGCGATCTCTAAAATTTCGTTTTCTATACGAAAAACAATTCTATTCTCTTTGTCTATACGAACGCTCCAATACCCCGCCAAGTCGCCCGCCAGAGGCTCGGGCTGTCCGGTACACCGGTAGCCGTTTCTGTCGATATCTTTCAACAAATTGTTGATTTTCTGCAACGTTCGTTTGTCTTGTTTCTGCCAATACTGATAATCATCCCATGCCTTGTCGTGCCACATCTTTTTCATTCGTCGACTACCTCGATCAAGTCGTGTTCGCGGACATGTTTTCCGCAGTTAATGTCAGCTATCCGATTTTTCAGTTCCGCAATGTTGGCTTCGTTGTAAAACGGATCGGCTTTAATCTCAAAAGGCAATTTTTGTTCGCGCAAAACAGCTTTCACAAACATATTCACGCACACCGACACGTTCATACCTGTCAGAGCGCAAAACTGTTCAAATCGACTTTTATCTTCGCTGTTTATTCTTACACTCAACACAGACTGAGACATGTTACCATCTCCTTTGCTTTGGATTGTAATACATTGTCATATCATCGTCAAGCAGAAAAAATTACGGAGGTTATAATGAAGAGAGTAAAAATAATTGCAACCAATTTAGAGTTTTCATTACTGAATGAGAGGAAACTAACCGATATGATTGTAATACATCATACCGGCGAAAGAGATATAGACGCGTCCGCTAAACAAATTCACGGCTGGCATCTTAATCAAGGTTGGATCGGCATCGGCTATCACTTCGTCGTGCGTAAGAACGGCAACATCGAGCGCGGGCGTCCTGAATGGGCTGTAGGCTCGCACGCTTACGGCGAAAATTCGCATACGATCGGAATTCATGTGAGCGGCGATTTTCAGCGAGCTGTTCCGTCAAATCAACAAATTGAAATGACGGCGATGCTGATAGCAAATTTGTGCGCCGATTACAATATTCCGATCGATCGAAAACACATAGTAGGACACGGCGAGCTGATGGCGACCGACTGCCCCGGTAAAAATCTGCAAAAATTAATCGATAACGGCACGCTGACGGGCAAGGCAAATTGGTACCGATATCAGCCGCTCCCCGATGCAGTCATTAAGTCTGTGATCGCGATTCGGAGCGGCAAACCAATCGGTAAGTCGACGCTCGACAAGATCAAACAAATATTCGCCGAGAGTAATTGCCCCAACGAGAGTCTCTTGCGAAGTATAGATGATTTTTCAAGTTTCGACGGTTACGACGGCGCGGATTGCATAGGTTTGTGCCAATTGTTTTACAAAGCGCACGGTTACAAGCAGACGTGGGATGACGGCAAGCCGATCCCCGAGGATTGGCGCAAATACAAATATCGATTGCTGTTGTATCTGGAGAAGAATTTCAAAGCGACGGACGATCCCGAGCAATTGAAGTACGGCGACGCGATTTTGTTCGATGTCGAAGACGATTATCATCTCGGAATCTTTTTAAGTTACGGCAGGATTCTCGCGATGCAAGTACCATGTCTGGAAGGAGTAAGTCAATCGACAATATATCCGAAGTCGATGTGGCTACCGGCGTTCGTTCGCGGATACAGGAGAGGGGCGACAAATATTGAATGACGACAATAAAGCAAGCTACGGCTTGACGCCAATGAGATTGGAAATAGATACATCGGATTATGTTACGGGTTGTTTTGTCGAGACGGACGGTAAAGTTTCCGCCATGGTAAAATCCGAGTTGGTATGACGGAGATCATCTTTACCACATGGAACTCGGAACAGAACCGATGACGTCAATGATAAAAACATCAGCGACGGTGTACACGTTGCCGCCCGATTATACCGGATACACGGTCGGGGGCTTGGATCAAGATGAAGAATATTATATGGCGGTATTTGCGCAAGCCGATACGGAAACAGGCTATCTCAGCGATGTTTACATAACGCGATACACGACAACATTAACGCCTGAGGACGACGACACAACGCCAGAAGATGATACGTCCGAGGAAGATGATACAACGCCCGAGCCGTCGATGAACGACGACAATAAAGAGAGTTACGGCTTGACGCCGATGCGCATCGAACTCGACAAATCGGAGTACTCGAACGGATGTTTTACCGATTCGGGCGGCAATATTTCTGCCATGGTAAAATGGACTGCCTCGCCTTACGAGAACATCTACAAGTATTACATCTATGTTTGGCGCAATCCCGAGTGGTATACAGGCGACGTTCTGTATCATCTCGAGTTGGAATCGGATTTACTCGAAGCAATGTCCGGCCCTAATTCTCTGAAACGCACTTACGAATTACCAAATACTTATACATCTTACACAATCGGCGATTTATCGGACGGCACGGAGTATCATATCGCAGTAATAGCGCAAGCCGATAACGGTACCGGCATTCTCGGCGATATCTACGTGACGAAGTTTGTAGCAGAGAATATCGATGCACTCGGCGCGGGAATTACCGATGAAAATAAAGAAATGCTCGGACTTAAGCCGATGTCGATTATGTTTGATACGTCGGTTTATGGCGACGGACGGTATGCCGATTCGGAAAATACAGTTGCCGCAATGCTGAAATGGAATAAAAATCCGTACGCAAACATCTATAAATATTATGTGTATGTATGGGAAAAGCCGTCGTGGTATGTCGGCAACGTTTTGTATCGATTAAAGCTCGGCTCGACTTTGACAAATCGCATGGCGGATACGGCAAGAGAGTTTTTCGAGTTCTCGTCCGATACAACAAAATGCACGGTCGGAGGGCTTAACGAGGGCGTCGAGTATTGCGTTGCGGTGATAGCGCAAGCCGATAATGCTACGGGCTTCCTCAGCGATATCTATGTGATGAAGTTCGTAGCAGAGTGGGATCACGAGACGCCGAAGATATATCACGCCCAACCGCATTACAGAGATGATAATGATTTTTATATAGCAACGGCATGGTCGCGATTTGCAGGGTATAACGGAGATCATTACGCGTTGTATGTGTGGACGGGCAATCAAGATTGGTATAAAGGCGAAGGTTGGTATGATGTTATCGGTGACGAGCAGTTGGCGCAGAAGATGGCGTTGTCAGCCGCGTCGATCAAAGATATCGATTTGAATACTTTTTTGTTGCCGGTCGAGAAAATAGATGATTCGCCAATGTATTATCTGGGAGTGGTTGTGTATCATGCCGATGATGATCCCAGCCCCGGCATTGTCAGCAATATGTACGTCGTCGAATGTCCGATTGCAACTGTATGGAAATGGATACCGCGCGGCGAGTTTTCGCAAACGGCAGACTGGGGTACCAACATCATTGACTTCGAGACGGGCGTCAGGCAATATCAACAAAAGTACACTCAGCCGATACGAACATTCACGGCGACTTTCGAGGGCACCATCGATATGTGGTACGAAATGCAATCTTTCATAGATGCGCATAAAGGGAATATGTATCCGTTCTTTTTGTGGATGGACGATAAAGGTCAGGCGAAAAAATACAAGGTTCGGCTTGCCGAATCAAAGTTCAATCCGAAGTTTCAGACCGAAGTGTTTCGCAAAAGAACGGCAAACGGATTGGCAGGACGCAAACTCGTCGGCTTTACTGTTGACTTGTCGTTTGTCGAAGTCAAAGATTAAGAGGCGGTGATGTTCGTTGACGTTACCCGCGATCTCAAAAAAGGAAAAGTTTTTCATCGAAGGCTCGGGGACGGCGCGCATTTACGGCGATGAAATAAAATCGCATTTGATTTATCTGCAGGATATGACGCTGGAGATCACGGCGTCAACCGATCACGTTTTCAATGGCGTCAGTGATTTCAGTCAATACGAATATATCACGGAGAAAACAGCAAAAGTAACGTTCACAAATGCGAGTTGGAGTTTGACGGATGTAAGTTTGATGCAGGAAGCCCCGCCCGATGCAGAAGTTTTTGACTTCGTCGAGGAAACGCTGTCGACAAATTCTGAAGGCGTTTTGACGATGTCAAATCAAAATATAGACAGAGATTCTTTCATGGTGTTTGACAGCAATGATGCCGTCGTGCCGATTCTCGATATGGACAGCGGCGCGGGCGTTTGTACTTTGGACGGAGGTTATTCCGATCAAACAGTGACGGCGGCATATAATTACATTGCGGACTCGTCGACGGGCATCAGCGCAAGCGTTTACACTGCGAGCATTCCGAGGTTTGTAATGATAAGGCATCAAAGCAAGCCGATCTTTCAGAATGACGGCAGATATATTCGCGTCATTACGACAATTTTCAAAGCGCGCAGTAACGGGCAATGGACGTTTAATCTGAAACATAAGACGGCGTTCGCGCCCGAGTTGACGTTTGATATAATCGATCCGAATCGCGACGACGGCAGGTTGATGATCTTCGCGATCAAAGATGTATCGGTTGAAGAAGAAGATTTACAACCTGCAGGCGGCTCGGATGATGATATCGATCCGCGTTTTCGATATACTCCCGACGATATCGAATATGGCATCATTCGGCTTTTCCGGTCGAGTAACAATGAAGGGTGGACAGCGATTGATGATAACTTTACTCTTCCTGCCGCTGACTTCAGCTATACCCTTGACGATATCGAATATGGCATCAGTTATAACACGTTGGAAGCCGATTCGTCTTTTGAATGGCATCGTCAAGAATGACAGGAGGAATGAAAATTGAGCGCACTTGATGTTACGAATTTATTTCCATGGAAAGATATAAGAGATGTTACTGTCGACGGCGAGGAAATGGTGTTTATTCCGAAGGTCTACGTCAAAAACACAGTGATCGGTGGTTTTTCTGCATGGTATATTTGCGGAACACAAAAAGAAGGATATCATCTGCATCCCGCGTTCTACAATAAGGGGACGCCGACACAGAACGGTATATTGGTTGCGAAGTACCTGTCGAGCGGCTCCAACGCCAACTTGCATTCTGTCAGAAATGAAAAATATGTTTCTCTTTCTTATTCAAGCGCAAAATCTTCGGCTGAAGCAAAAAACATTCAAGACGGAACGTCGGATCAAACAGGATGGCATTTATATAACATTTATGAACATCATCTCTTATATCGGTTGGCGTTGATTGAGTACGGAGCACCGAATTTTACTGTGATTTATGGTGGTCAATCATTATCCTTCGATTATCATGGCATAGTAGATTCCTCAGGTTATATATGGCCGGACGGATTGCGGGCTTATGTACAATATACAAGCAATATTCCGGATAAATATGTTTGGTGTATTTTGAATAAAACACAATCAGAAGAAATAATGACTGAAGTCGATATCGGATGTTTTTATAACTCTTCCTATTCGGAGACAATAGGATATCCACTATCATTTATTAATGATGTAGGAATAGATTATGATTTTGGCGATATTTTTCTTGCAGGAAGTTTAATGCGCGATTATGAGGAAAAATCGTTATTAAAACTAAATTCCAGCCAAAGTGTTACGAGACGAACCACAACCGGCTATAATAATTTTGCAGTGACAAGGGGATTCGGGGTAACACTGACTATCAGTAATAATACTACGAATAGTTATTATTGCAGATTGGCAAAATTCTGCTGATATTTTAATCTAATGTCGGCAATTCTGATGATTTTGCAAGTAAGATATCAAACAGTCGGTTGAATGCGGGAGTGTATGTTTCAAAAATCAGATCAAGCAATTCGACTGCAATCGCGAGATCGTAGGCGTGGACGGCGGTATTTCGCCGCTTCATCATATCAAGCCAAACGTCGGCATCGTTCAAAAAGCCCGAGCTGTAGCCTTCGCGTAACACTTCGCGCGGCGAGCCGGTTTTGTTTTTCAAAACATCATCACCTTCAATATGCAATTTTAGTTGCAGGTTTCGCGGCGGATGTTAATCGAAGTCGCTCGTCGAGGTCTTTGTACGCTCGCATCAATATCTGCAGAAAATATCGAATGAACGGGCAATAATCGTTATCTCCTTCGTGCCAGCCGAGAGATATTTCGCGAAGGGCATCGTAATAATTTTGTTTTGTTTCCGCGATGATTTTTTCGAGACTGATGTACCGTCCGATCTGATAGCCGCTCCGATACAACATCAATGTCGTCAGCAGGCGGCTCATTCTGCCGTTGCCGTCTGCAAACGGATGAATGCAAAGAAAATCGCTGATAAAGATCGGTATCAACAACAATTCGTCTAACCAACATGCGTCGAGTGCACGCTCATAATTACTGCAAATGTTTTCAAGCGCGTCAGGCGTCTCGTATGGCGCGAGCGGAGTGAACAGCACATATTCAGTTCCTTCGGCTGTTTTGATGTTTATGTAATTTTGTACGCCCTTCAGTTTGCCGCCGACAGACGAATACGAATATCGATACAGATCGCGATGCAACTGCAGAATGTAATTTACTCGGAGCGGTATATGCTCATAACTCTCGTGAATTGTATTAAGTACATCGCGATAACCGAGAATTTCACTTTCGTCACGATTGTGAGGCGTCGTTTTTTTATTCATCAATTGCGCGATCCGCGTGTTTGTAGTTACTATACCTTCAATCGCGTTAGAACTGTCGACGCTTTGTATTTTCGCTATGTCAATCAAACGCTTCAGCTCCGATGCGTTTTGATTCAAATACGATTCTTGCCGACCTTTGTGTTCATGAATTTGTCCGACGTACGCCAATATGTCTGACGACCATGATGTTCGGGCGAAATTTTGATAATTAAACTGTCTCATAATTCAATACGAGTTCACCTTTCGGGAGGTTTTTCATGGCTAACAATTATATCAATGTGTACAAAGACAATCCCACGGAGGGAGGCGTCGATGGAGTTGTGGTCAGCGATGGTGATTCAAGTTCTCCGCCCGACGAGCCCGAGCCTGTTGAGCCTGTTGAGCCCGAGGAGCCGATCGACTTCTTCAACGAAGCGAAGGAAAAAGATCATATCTTCGTCGTCGAGATTTATGACATTTCACTCCGCACGGGTATGCTTTATGTCTGCAACACCGACAGAGATATCGTTTTTGAAGGCAATAAGTACGTTCCGATCCCACTCGAGCGCGAGGATATTTCGCTCTCCGTCGACGACATTGACAACGAGATGAAACTTACGATGGCGGACGCAACGGTCGAGCAACTTCAATACATAATAGCCGGTTTCGATTTTCGCGGTTGCAACGTGCGCGTCAGGCAAATCCTATACCCCGAGTCGCTGAATGATAATTCAATCTTCAGAGAAGCATTCTACGGCTATATCGATAATCCTGCCTACGAAAACGGCGAATTTTCCTGCACGCTCCGCTCGCGCATTCCCAAGGTTACCGTGCCGCGCCGCACTTTTCAATCAACATGTAATTGCAAGTTCGGCGATGCAATTTGTCAGGCAGATATCGCCGCAGAAGTGAAGGTGAAAGTCGAATGATAGAAAAATCCGAAGGCAACATCATCGCGACTTATTATCCGTTCTTTGCGGAGCTCAAAAAAGGCATGCGGTGCTCCCTCAGGCGAGGTTGCGATAAAACCATGACAACTTGCGCCAAATTCAATAATCTGTCGCATTTCGCAGGCTTCCCGAGTATTCCGTACGAAAGTATCTACAGGTGAGTAATGGGTAAGAATAAAGGCAAAACAATAGGCAAAGTCGCGTTCACGGTTGCGGGATTTTTTATTGGCGGAGCGAATTTCGCCGCGCCGGGAGCTAAGTCATATCTCGGCGGGGCGATTATGGGCGCATCGCTCGGCGGTACATTATGGAGCGTGGCGTCCGCACGCCGCAATAAATACAAAGGATCGGGCTCGAGTGTTCAGCGTTTCGATAAGGCGATGAACACGTTGTCGTCGACAGCCGCAATTCAAGTAGTTTACGGAGTTCGGTTGGTAGAAGGCAATCAGACGTATCACAAGCCGAATCCCGAGCTGAATATGCTCAATAAACACGTGGTGTTGTGCGAAGGAGGGATCGGAGGTTTAATGTCGTTGATGGCGGCGGGGCTTCCAGATGCAACGGTCGCCGTCTCGCGAACTTGGAACGCCGCCGAAGGCAAGCATGTTTACAAAATGCATTTCTATGCGGACGGAGTGTCGAAAGAGATTGTGATCGGCACTTTAAAGCCGTCAAGCACGCCGCCTTATTCTTCGACGAGTGCAAGCGCGTATCGAAGTGATGACGGCGAATTTAAAGCGTTGTATGATGCACTCGCCGGTGCGGGCTCGGGATGGTCGGTCAACAATTGGCAAAATCTCGGCAAAAACTACAAATTGACGGATATTCAAACTTTCGATGCAGTTTCCTGCTACAATACAGCCGTCAAGATCGAAGTACAAAATCTCAAGTACGGCACGGGGCAATCGACATCGTCCGGCGGAACCATTTTTACCATCCGCAATACCAAGCATGAAAACGCGAAGGTTGTCGTCAAAAATCATAAAATGTTACTAAAACATGGCGATGAAGTATTCAAAGAGATCAAGCTCGGAGAAGCGGAGGATTATGATAACGCCGATTTCGCGCAATATGAGCTCGATATCAGCTCGCTGGTGTCTTACATCAATCGGATAGGTGAGGGATGGAATGCGTTTCCTTTCGCAACCACAAACAAACTCCCGCACGACATTTTTGATATGAGTGCCGATTGCTACAACAAATATGTAAACGTAAAAGTCGAAAGTGCGCGCGGCGAAACGTTTTACGAGTTTCACGACGGCGATCTGCCCGAGAACTATGAAGAAGTCGGCGGCTACGGAGGTTGCGCATGGTTGGATATGAATTTGACGGTGTCGGACGAGCTCAACGGCAATCCAAATATCGATGTGGTTCTGAAAGGGCGCAAGGTTTTCGATACGCGCACGGGCGAAACGGCGTTCAGTACAAATCCTGCAATGTGTTTGCGCGATTTTCTGTTGAATGACAGGTTCGGCGTGGGTTGGACGGGCGGACTCGACGAGGATTCTTTCAAAGAAGCTGCCGATTTTTGCGATGAGGAGATTGAATTTGTCGACGCGGACGGAGTATTGCAAAGCCGCAAGCGATACGAACTTAATCTCATTCTGGATCAGCAAGAAGACGCGGAGGATGCGGTGTCGAAATTTCTGTCGGCGTGTTGCGGATATCCGGTGCGATATC
>CALGGX010000343.1 GCA_937916025.1 uncultured Selenomonadales bacterium | reverse complement strand
TCGGTCTGAAAAAATCGTTGGGAATATCTCGGCGGCGCGCAAGAAATTAATCCGTGATGCATTGACTGTGATTGATGAGAGGGCGGCGGCGGTTTCCGACGGCAAGGGCGGTTTCGAGGCTAATCGGGCGTTGACAGATTCGGAGCAGGTGCCTTTGACGTACGAAGGCGGCATCGAACAATTCTTCGAGCGGGAGATCAAGCCGTACGTGCCGGATGCATGGATTGATGAGAAGTCGGCAGTGATCGGCTATGAATTGAGCTTTACAAAGTACTTCTACCGTGCGGAAAAATTGCGCTCGAGCTCGGCTGTGTTGAAAGAACTCGGCGCGGTTGATAAGGAGGCACGATTGTTGCTCGCGGAGATCGAAGGTGAGAATTGTGCTGCCGCAATATAGAAAATATAAAGACTCGGGCATTGATTGGCTCGGAAAAATTCCTGCACACCGGGCAACAGTGTTCCTGTTTCAAGTTGTTTCCGTTCAGTCAATTCCCAATAAAAACGTACATAACCGGAATCTCTTGTCGTTGAGTTACGGCACAATCAAACGTAAAGATATCAATTCCAAAGGCGGACTCCGTCCGAATACTTTCGACACTTATCAAGTCGTTCATAACGGCAATATCATTCTTCGGCTGACCGATCTTCAGAATGATCATAAAAGTATCCGTGTCGGGCTTGTAACTGAAACCGGAATAATAACTTCAGCGTATTTGTGTTTAAAACCGGCAGATAATGTTGTGCCGCAGTTTTTGTACTTTTTGCTTCATTCGTATGACTCGAAGAAAATTTTTTACGGAATGGGGAGCGGCGTTCGACAAAGTGTCGGTTGGTCGGAAATTCGGCGACTGCCAATAATTTTACCGCCATTGGATGAGCAGCGCGCAATCGCCGACTATCTCGATGCTCTGACTGCCAAAATCCGCCGCCTGATTGAGTTGCGCACGCGCGAGAGCGAGCTCTTGCGCGAGTATAAGCAATCTCTGATCAACGAAGCGGTAACGTGCGGTTTACACGGCTGTTGCTCGCGAAGATCGAAGGTGAGAATTGTGCTGCCGAATGATTGGAAGAAGATTAAGCTGAAATACGTCGTTGACAGTAACACACTTACGTTGTCTGAAAAAACCGCTGCCGATCTACAAATCTCTTACATCGACATCGGTTCCGTCACTGCTGATGGAATTATTAATACCGTGCAGACATTCAGTTTTGCAAATGCGCCAAGTCGCGCGCGGCGAGTCGTGCATACCGACGACGTGATCGTATCAACGGTTCGCACATATCTCTGTGCCATCGCTCGCATCGATGAACAATATAACGGCTATATTGTGTCGACAGGTTTTGCCGTACTGACTCCGCGAAACAATTTGGATAGTCGGTTTCTAAATTACGTGCTTCGCTCGAGTGATTTTTTATCATACGTTAAACAACATTCGTACGGTATCGCTTATCCGTCAATTCCGGTCGGCGAGCTTACGAATTACGAATTGCCGTTACCGCCATTGGATGAGCAACGCGCAATCGCCGATTATCTCGATGCTCGGACTGCCAAAATCCGCCGTCTGATTGAGTTGCGCACGCGCGAGATCGAGCTCTTGCGCGAGTATAAGCAGTCTCTGATCAGCGAGGCGGTAACGTGTGGTTTACCGGAGCAGTTTACCCCCCATCATAATAAATTCATAAACAAGTCAACGCCGCCACATTGGAAGTTCATCCGACTTAAGTATCTCGTTACGATCAAAAACGGCAGAGAATATCGCGAAGCGAGTACCGGCAGCGGGCGTTATCCCGTCATTGGCAGCGGTGGCGAATTTACTCGCACCGATCGATTTGTTTATGATAAGCCGTCAGTGTTGTTGGGACGCAAAGGTACGATTGACAAACCGATGTATGTCGACGAGCCGTTTTGGGTTGTTGATACTATGTACTATACTACACCGAAGAATGACATCGACATGAAGTTTTTCTATCACTGCTGCACACAGATCGATTTCGAGCGTCATAAATCCGGCTCTGTTTTGCCATCGATGACGCAACAGGAGCTGTACTCAATCAATATCCCTTTCCCTCCTTTAACCGAACAGCACGCAATCGCCGAGTTTCTCGACGACAAATGCTGTTCCATCGACCGACTCATCGACAATTACCGCCGACAAATCGATTTACTCCGCGAGCTCTTACGCTCGACAATATCCGAAGCCGTCACCGGCACATGCCAACTGCGGGAGGCTGATCAAATTGAGTTTCACCGAACAGGATTTTGAGTCAATCATCGTCAAACATCTCGTCAATGTCAGCGATTACGAGCTTGCCTCCAACGCCGATTTCGACAAGGCACGAGCCATTGATGAAGCTCGCCTTTTTCGATATATCGGCGACACGCAGCCCGACATTATAAAGAGGCTTGACCGCAAGAATTTCCTCGACGCGCTCGACAAAGCACTGTCGGACATCGGCATTGTCAAGCTCATTCACGACGGTTTTCGATTCAACGGGCGATTGATCGAATTGTACAGCCCGCGCGCGAGCGAAGGCAATGTCAAAACCGCGCAACTCCATGAAAAAAACATTTTCAGCGTCGCACGTCAAGTGCATTACTCGCAACAAAATCCCAACCGATCAATCGATATCGTGATCTTTTTGAATGGAATTCCGATAATCACCGCCGAACTCAAGCATTCGTTCAACGGTTCAAGCGTTCGGGACGCCGTCAATCAATATAAAACGAGTCGAAATTCGTCGGAGCGGATATTTCAGCCGCGTCGTGCACTCGTGCATTTTGCCGTCAGCGACGATGAAATTGCAATGTGCACCGATCTTTCGCAGGGGCGTTTTTTTCCGTTCAACAAAGGCGACTCCGGCGGCTCGGGCAATCCGATCAATCCGCGCGGGGCGAAAACGGCGTATCTGTGGGAGGAAATTCTTACTCGAAATATGCTCTCGAACCTGATCGAAAATTACATTCAGATTGTCGGCGAAGCTCAAATTTTTCCGAGATGGCATCAACTCCGCGCGGTTGAAAAGCTCATCGCGCTCGTCAAACAAGAAGGCGTCGGACATCGATATCTCATTCAACACAGTGCCGGAAGCGGCAAATCCAATTCAATCTCGTGGCTCGCAAAACAGCTGGCGGATATTACAATTAAAGGCAAAAAGCTGTTTGACAGCGTCATAGTCGTCACCGATCGAATCAATCTCGACAGGCAATTGACAAAGACGATCAGAAATGTTTCGCATCTGAGCTCAATGATTGCTCACGCCGAAACCTCGAATGCACTGAACAATTTGCTCGACGCTCGAAAGAGCATAATCACGACCACAATTCAGAAATTCCCGCATCTGGTCGAAAAACTTGACGCCGGTTACAAAGATCGGTGTTTTGCAATTTTGATTGACGAGGCGCACTCGAGTCAGGGCGGTAAATCGGCGGCGAAGATGAATCAAGCCGTCGGTGGCGTTATTGCCGATAAAAATGCCGACGTTGAAGACAAGATCAACGCGATGCTCGAGGGCAGTCGCATGGCGAAGAACGTAAGCTACATAGCCTTTACCGCGACGCCGAAGGCGAAAACGCTCGAGATGTTCGGTCAACAAATGATCGGAGCGGACGGAATTACGCGCTCGATGCCGCACGACGTGTATTCGATGCAGCAGGCGATCGAAGAGAATTTTATCCTCGATGTGTTGAAGAATTTGCTCGGCGTATTTGGACATGCGGAAGAAGTTGGCTTCCTCCGAAACATTTTCGACGGGGCGGTGACAATCGGGGC
>CALGGX010000342.1 GCA_937916025.1 uncultured Selenomonadales bacterium | reverse complement strand
GTCAATTTATCGGCGGTGAGAGTATCGCCGCCGCTGATCGAAATTACATCAAACGGATCGACATTCTTGAATGTATCGGCACTCTTGTCGAGAACGAAGACAAGAGTATCGGAGCCGGTGCCGCCCGTGATCATGTTCTTTTGATCATTGCCGACGAAGGTTCCGCTGCCGCCGTAAACAGAAGCATCGATATCTTTGACCGTAGTCGGGTAATTGGGATTGCTCAAATCGAGAGAAATACCGTTCGGAGCAGAACCGCTGACTGTAATCGCCGTTTTCTTCGCGTTGTAGCCAACATTATCCGGCAAATCAATGCCCACACCGTAAAGCGGGTCTTTTGTTGTATCGGTATCGTTGTAGAAACGAACCCTGCCTTGCGGATCATTCAGCGTAAGCGTGCCGTTTTTCAAAGACACGGTGACTTTATTCGCGGAAACTTTGACGGTACCGGAGTTGATATTAGTTTCGCCGGGCAAAAGGATAATATCATTCTTGCCGTTGAAATTGTAGACCTGATCTTTGCCGTCGCCGTCGGTGTAGACGAATACATCCGCGCCTTCGTCGCCGTACAATTTGTCGTCGACCGCTTTTGTCGACTTGCCGCCGTAGAGCGTCGATCCCGCCTTGCCCGCAACGAGAATATTCGCATTGTCGTTGCCGGTGATGTCGACCGGAACCGTTGCCGCCGAACCGTCAATCGTTTTCGCCGTCGACACAATATCGGCCGCATTTACTTTGACTGTTTCCGTGGCGTTTGCGCTGACTTTGATCGCCGTCTTTTTGTCGTCCGCGTCGAAAGACAAAATGCCGTTTTGCAAGTCGCCGTAAGTGTAATTCGATTCGCCGATTCGGAAAGTGATCGCGTCTTTCGTATTCTTTTTGTTGATTGTCAACTTGGAATTTTTGTCGTCGGCGAACGCGACGGTTACTACGTTTTTGTTGTCGGTAAACGAGAGCTTGTCAAAAGTCGTGCCGCCGATTGAAACGACATCATGCGCCTCGACATTCGTAAGGACGTCCGCGCCTTCCTTCAGCGTGTAAACGAACGTGTCGGAATTGTTGTTGCCGATCAGATTGTCGTTTTTCATACCTCCGACCAATGTCGTCTTGCCGGAACCCGCGCGGATCATGATTGCCTTTTCGTTGCCGACAAGCATGAGATCGTTTGTGTTCTCGCTCGCGTCGATTGTTGCAACACTCGCGGCATAATCCGATGCGTAGAGTTCTCCGCCGAACGGATTGGAAACTTTCAGCACGTTTTTCTTTGAATCGGTGTAAGAAATGCCGTCGTCCAGATGTTCCGCGTCGGCAACGTCGTTGATGACCTTGCCGTCAATATTGATGGGCGTGAATTCGGCGTTTTTGAAAGTCAACGTGTTTGAGCCGACCGTGAGAATCACGTCGCGTCCCATCCAACTGTATTCGTCGTCTTCCGAACCGAGTGCGGTTGAATATGAACTGCCGATTTTGATTGAATCGGACGGATCGATACCGTAAATGACATCATCGCCTTCGCCGGATTTGTAAACGAAGACGTTTTTCGCGCCTGACATTCTGATGGTGTCATTGCCCGCGCCGCCGTTGATCGTCACGTTGTTGGAATAATTGTTGATGAAATCGTTGCCGTCGCCGCCGCTGATTGAAGTGTCCGAAGCGAAGAGGAACCGAAGATTGTTAAAGTCGAAATAAGAATTTTCTCCATCATCCCAAGGGGGTGATACTGCCGATGAACCGTTGAGGATTGAGTCATGGCCTTCTCCGGCATCAATCACGGACTTCCAACCGGTATTAATGACAACGTCGTTTTGATCGCCGACCGTGAGTTTCGCGTTTGCGCCGCTGTTTTGAATTCTGTCTGCAACATTCGAGTCGCTCTTAAGAATGAAGTTGTCGCCGTAATTATGAACCGCACCGCCGCCGTTGACCGTTACATTTTTGCCCAAGTTACTGATACCTTGGGTTGTAAAGTCTTCATATTCTTCCCAACTCTTTTGCCCCAATATGTAAGCCCATTTGTCATGGGAACCTATTGCGGTTATAACGACGTTGTTGCCTTCGTTGGAAACGGCATCCGAACCGGACTTCGCGGCTTTGATCGTCGCGTTATCGCCGGTGTTTTGAATTTTCGTATCGGTATCGGTTTCAATCAGCACGTTGGAGCCGTAGATGTTGCGGATTTGCCGGGCATAATTCGTTGCGCTTGTTTTGATTGTATTTTTTTCGCCGTAATTGAAGATCGATACATTGTTTTTCGGCGTGATGCTGATGTTTGCTTTGTAATTGAAAACGTCATAAACGCCTTCTCCGCTCACTGTTGTGTCGGTATCGGAAACATGAATCAGATATGTGGATTCTCTTTCAACAATTTCGGAGCCGCTGACAGACTCGATGCTGTAAACGGGATTGGAATCTTCTCCCGATGCTTTTATTGCCCAAGAGGTCAAATGCCCGTCTTTGTCTTTGATCGTGATCGGACCGCTGTCGCCGTTTCGGTCTTTAAGGGTGATTTTGCCGCTGTCGACTGTAATGACGAAGTCGGAGTCGTTCATCGACACGCTGTAATTGCCGCTCGTAATGTGGATGATGCCTGTTCCTTGCAAGTCTTCAAGCACATCATCGCCGTCGCCGCTCGCATATTGATAGACCCAAATGTTGCCGTGAATATTGACGCGATCATTGCCTTTTCCGCCGAGGATTGTGGCGGTACAGCAATCGGAATCACCGCTGCGCACATAAATCTCGTCGTCATCATTGCCGCCGAAGATCGAATTCGATCTTCCCCACGAGTCGATATAATCACTGCCTGCGCCGCCGTTAATCGTATTGAAAACGCCGGAATGGAAAATTTGGTCATTGCCTGCACCGCCGTTGATCACGACTTTTTGAGTGTCGGTATCGAATGTATGGATATCATCGTCGCCTTCACCGCCGTCGATTGTCGAAAGTCTGGTTCCATTAATGCCTATTACATCATACTCGGCACCGCCGTTGATGCTGACGCTTTCCGAGCCCTTAATGTCGATATTGTCTTCGCCCGCGCCGCCTCCGATTGTCGATTTTTTGATTCCAAAACCCCAAATGTAATCGTTGCCGCCGCCGCCATCGACTGTTGCATTCTCGGTGAGTGAAACATACGTGTCGGTATCGCCGTAAACTCCAATGTTATCTCCTTCAGCTCCGCCTTTTACAAGGAGTGCTTTACCTTTGGCGTAGGCATCACTGCCGTTATCATTGAGTAATATCTTGACGTTATCGCCCCGACTGTAAACTTCTGTCGAAACTTTCGATTTGCTTGCATCAATCGTGACATTGCCGAAAAGGTTGGTGATTTGATTTGTGTCCAAGGAATTGTCAAGTGTTACGCCTCTGTCCGGAACATAAATCTCATTGTTGTAATAATCATCTACGACGGTATACTTCTTCGATTTGGCGTTTTTCAACGTGAGCGAATGATAACTGTAACCGCCATCCTCTGCGGATTCGCCGCTGAAAATCACATCGTTGCCGGAGACGGTTGCCTTGTCAAACCAATTATGCAAACGAATGGTATCGCCGTCGTTGATACCGTAAACGGTGTCTTTGCCGTCCTCATACTCGACGATTTGATTGGAGCCGCTCAGACTTACAATGTCGTTGCCCGTTCCGGGTCTGATGATCGCGTTGTTCGTGCTGTTCGCAATTCGGTTATTGCCGTCGTCGCCTTCAACAACCGTTCCCAAGACCGTTTGCGATTCGGTACCGGCGGCGTCGCTGATGTTGATGGTGCGTCCCGCCATTCCGGTAAGCAGAACGGAGCCGGTGCCGATGCTGATTTTGGCATTGAGACCGTCGACTTCGGCGGAAGTGATCTCGCCGCTCGTGATTTTCAGAATCGAGCTCTCATTAAATCCCGAAACGGTATCGTTGCCGTCGCCGTCGGCGTATTCGATCTTTGACACAACTCTGCCGTAAACCAAATCATCGCCTTTGCCGCCGTTGACGGTGCTGAGGTAGGCATTTACAATGGTGTCATTGCCGTCGCCTGCATTGATCGACGATTGATAAAACCATCCGCCGATAAGATCATTGCCTGCACCCGCATCGACGGTCGCATTATCGGCAGATTTAGATTCCGGCATAATCGTATCGGCGTTGGCCGATCCGGATGTTTTGCTTCTGCTGTCGGCATAAATTATATCAGCCATATTAAATTCATTCCTTTCCAAATTTTGAGAACACGCACAGATCCTTTGCGCCGTATTTTTTTCAATTTACTACCCGCATAACAACCGCCCCCTTTCCGAAAAAAACGCACATACACATGTTAATTCTTATTATTATAACTTCGATATTTTTTGTCAAGTGCTTAAGAAAAAAGCCGCCGAGATTTTTCTCGACGACTTTTGATTATTCCGCGCGGAGTTTTTGAATTGATAAAGGGATCAGAGTTCCGCGCCGTTGGATGCGATCACTTTTTTGTACCAATCGAAAGATTTTTTCTTGTAACGCTCGAGCGAGCCGGTACCGTCGTCGTTTCGATCGACGTAGATGAAACCGTAGCGTTTCGACATTTGCGCCGTCGACGCCGACACGCAATCGATGCAACCCCAAGTCGTGTAGCCCATCACCGGTACGCCGTCTTCAATCGCCTCTTCGACTTGCTTCAGATGATCGCGGAGGTAATTGATGCGATAATCGTCGTTGACAGTCTTGACGCCGTCGACTTCGATCAATTGATCCTTCGCGCCGAGCCCGTTTTCGACGATGAACAGCGGCTTCTGCCAACGATCGTAAAACTTATTGAGAATGAAGCGAAGCCCTTGCGGATCGATCGCCCAGCCCCACTCGGACTTTTTCAAGTGCGGATTTTCGACGCCGCCCATGACATTGCCTTCGCCGCGCACGCCGCCGCCCGCCGATTCCGCAATCGACATGTAATAGCTGAACGACACGAAGTCGACGGTGTTGTTTTTCATGAGCTCGAGCTCTTCCGGCGTCGTCTTGATTGAAATGCCGTTCTCTTTGAAATATCGATTCATATAGCCCGGGTAGACGCCGCGCGCATGAAGATCGCCGAAGAAGTCGTTGAAGTGATCTTCCTGCATGACTTTGATGATATCGTCCGGATTCGGCGTCAACGGATAGATCGGCATTGCCAGCACCATGCAACCGACTTTCGCATCGGGAATGATCTCATGGCAGAGTTTTGTCGCGAGCGCGGACGCCACGAATTCATGATGACATGCTTGGAACAGATCCTGTTTCGACAGTTTCTCGAGCGGAGTCAAAATGCCGCCGCTGGTCAACGGCCAGTGCAAAACCGAGTTGATCTCGTTGAACGTCAACCACAGTTTGACTTTGTCTTTATACCGCTCGAAGATCGTCCGCGCGTACTTTTCATAAAAGCCGATCAAATCATGGCTGATCCAGCCGTTGTATTTTTTTGCAAGGTGCAACGGCGTTTCGTAATGGCTGATCGTCACGAGCGGCGTAATTCCGAGCTTATGACACTCGTCAAAAAGATCATCGTAGAATTTCAGACCGGCTTCGTTCGGTTGATCGTCGTCGCCGTTCGGAAAAATCCGAGACCACGCGATTGACGTGCGAAACACTTTGAAGCCCATTTCGGCGAACAGTTTCAGATCATCTTTATAGCGATGATAGAAGTCGATCGCGACCAGTTTAAGATTATCCGGCGTCGGCTCCTCGGTCGGTGCGCTCTTCACGCCGTGCGGCATGATGTCTTGAATGTCAACGCCCTTGCCGTCTTCGATGTAAGCACCCTCGACTTGGTTTGCGGCAACCGCGCCGCCCCACAGAAAGTTTTTCGGAAATGCCATAATGCTTCTCCTCTCGATTATTTTTTGATGCGAACGCGCTGTTTGATATCCTCGGCAGACTTCGGCTCCGGTTCTGCAACGATTCCGCCGAACGGCATTTGCGCAATCAATTGATACTCGTCCGGTACGTCGAAGAGTTTTTTGACGGCGTCGTCGATGATCGGATTGTAATGCTGAATGTTTGCGCCGACGTTGAGCTCGCGCAATGCCGTCCAGATCGACAATTGCAGCATGCCGTTCGCCTGATTCGCCCAGATCGGAAAATTCGCCGCGTAGAGTGCAAACTTCTCTTGCATTGCCTTGACGACCGTGTTGTCGATGAAATACAGCACGGTTCCGGCACCGGCTTTGAAGCCGTCGATCTTCGCGCGCGGTACTTTGCCGCCGAATGCGTCGTAAATTGCATCCCATAGTGCGTCGTGCTTATCGCCGAGCGCAACGATCACCCGCGCGGATTTCATGTTGAAGGCGTCCGGAACGAGCTCCGTGACGATCTCGATCGTTTTGACGATCTCGGATGCGTCGACGGGAAGATTTTTGTCGAGCGCGTAAATGCTGCGACGTTTCGACAGCGATTCAGTTATACTCATATAATCAACCTCCTCGAATTATATATCAAACGACGGCAGTGATGAGATTGTCGCCGCCGTTAATCGTCTTGCCTTCGACCGTGACGATGTCTTTGTACTTGTCGTGATTTGTGACGAGCACGGGCGTTATCACAGGATAACCCGCTTTTTTAATCATGTCAATATCAAATTCGATAAGCAGTTGCCCTTGCTTCACTTTGTCGCCTTGATTGACGTGCGTTTTGAAGCCGCGCCCTTCCATCTTGACGGTGTCCATGCCGATATGTATCAGCATTTCCGCGCCCTTGTCGGTCAACAGTCCGATCGCGTGACCGGTCGGAAACAGCGTCGTAACTTCGGCGTCTGCAGGTGCAAGCACTTTGCCGACAGTCGGCTCGACTGCAATGCCTTTGCCGAGCAAGCCGCTCGAGAACACTTCGTCGGGCACGTCGGGCAGGGCAACGAGATTGCCGGTCAACGGGCTTTTCAACACTTCGCGCTCGATGGTCTTTTCTTCGGCAGCCGGAGC
>CALGGX010000341.1 GCA_937916025.1 uncultured Selenomonadales bacterium | reverse complement strand
CGATCCGATCGGTGAACTCGCGCGATGCCGTCCGGCGTCTGCCGAATTTTCCTGCCATACAAACTCCTCCTCCCATTCATTGCCGAACAGCTGAGAGACCGCCTTTGAAGCCCGCGCCGATTGCATTGAATTTCCAATTGCCTTTGTGCCGATAAATCTCGCCGACCACGACGGCAGTCTCGACCGTCAAATCGCTTCCGAAGCCGAAGTGCAGAATTTCTTTGCGCCTGTTTTCGTCGACGAGGCGAAGCTCGATTGCCGAAACTTCGGCGAATGTTTGACCGCCTTCGATCGCGAGTGCAAATCGGATTTTTGAAATGTCGTCGGAAATTTTGTCAAGCTCGACGGCAAAGACTTTTTCATTGCGCTCTTCGACAATCGATCCGTCCGCGCGGAGCATGAAGACGACGGCTTTGATGTCGAAACCGGCAGTCCAATCGAGCGCGACCGAAATGTTTTTCAACGCCGAAAGCGCAATCTTTTGTCCGCGCCGCATTTCGATCGACTCGCTTGCATCGATCGGCGGCACGACGGCAATATTGATCTCTTCAATCAACTCGCGCAAGTCATCGTCGTCCTCGATCGTCGGCAACATCAATTGCCGAACCGGCTCGTCAAATCGAAAGGCTTCATTGCCGTTCTCATCGCGCCTTCGGCGAATGAATGGCAGATTTTTGACGCGCTTGTAAGTGTTTGCATTGAAGTTCGGCAGAAGTTTTCGCGCGGATTTGTTCGTCCACTTGCCCAAAACGCACAGCCCTTGAATCATCGAGAGCATGGTGCCGTCCTCGAAAATATTTTTCGTCAGCCGATTGATGACGTTCTTTCGGCAATTCTTGTCGAGCACTTCAATCGGCGGCTTGTCGTCGGCTTTGCGCAGAAATTTTGCGCATTCTTCGAGGAAGAGCGGATATCCGTCCGTCAATCGAATGATCTCGTCTCGATACGCCGGATCTTCCACGCCCGCGTCAATCAAAAACGTATTCGCATCTTCGTCGGAAAAGCCCTCGATCAGAAAATGCTCGACGGCAGGGCGATTGATTTTGTCTCGACCGGCAATCAGCCATAAGCCGTTCGGAATGAGCGAAACAAGTCCGTCCGTCGGATTGAAAAGCCAATCGTCCGCATACGAATTTTTTGCCGACATGCGCGTGCCGCCCGAGCCTTCGTCGACAAGTTGCTCGAAAGTGTCGAGGAAGATGATGAATTTTCGATTGCCGCTCCAATCGCGAATGTCCTGCGCAAACAAAACCGGCAGGAAGTTATCGAGCTCGAGCGGATTGCGCATTGCCGCGCGGCGATTCAGCTCCGCATTCACTTCGACGTTTGTCTGCAGATGTTTCTCCGTCCGATTGCGCGCCAAAGTGCGATTAATAAGTCCGACCAACGCGTTCACGGTTTTTATTCCGGGCAAAACGCTCAATGCTTCGAGCAGTTCCGGAGTGTCCTCAAACGAAAAATCATTCAAATCATCAAGTCCGGCATCGATGACTATCGCGCCTTTCTCCAAGCCGTCTTTGATTTTTTTCATGAACTCGTTATTCTCGATCTGACTGCGCATTGTCGGCTTGTCGATATTGCGAGCTCCGAGCTTCAGCGAGAGGAAAAAATCGCCGGTCTCGAAGAACGGAAATTCGCAACCGAATTCGGCGAGTTCATTCTTCCATCGATTGAGAAGCACGCGCACGTCGGTGCCGTTGACGAAATCATGCCGGAGAACATAAACATCGCCGAAAATGCTCGCGTACAACTTTTTGCGCTCGTCGATCTCGCGAACGAGTTGATTGATCAAACTGCTTTTGCCGATGCCGCCCGCGCCGTAATAATTCAACACGATCGGACTGCCCGCTTGAATTTTGTTGTACTGCCGCCAAAAATTGTCTCGAAATTCCTTCCGCCCGACGAACAACATGCAATCGCCTCCTCTACCAATGATATTTCTCGCCGCGAATGATTTTAAAAGCGCGATAAATCTGCTCGATCAAAATCACGCGCGTCATCTGATGCGTGAATATCATTTTCGACAAGCTCAATAGAAAACCTGCCGCTGATCTCAACCGCTCGCCGATCCCAAACTCGCCGCCGATTATAAACTTCCAATTGGCTTTTGCCCTCAACCATCAACGCCTCGCGCTTCGATGCAAATTCTTCCGAAGAAAGTTCAACGCCCCTGACGTCGAGTACGCACATCCAACTTTCTTTCGGCACTAACGACAAAAGCCGTTCGCCTTCGTCTTCGATCGAGTGCTTTTCAGGCACTTCTTTGATCTCAACTGTTGCGAACGGTTTCAGTCGTTTGACTTATTCATTGACGGCATAAATCAAATACTTTTCTTTGAGTCGTCCCACTGTCAACAAATTAATTTTCATGCATCATCGCGATTGACTGACGTAACTCCGATTGGGCATACGCTCCCACTGCACATCGTTGACCGCGACATTATTTTTGATCGCGTACGCCGACGCTATGCCCGCCGCTTCTCCGATGCTCATGCACGTCAAATAAGCGATATATTCATTGATCGGTCGAACCGCGCGAACTCATTCAATAATTTAACGACAGATTTATTTCCTTTGACGATATCGAACAGAGGCTGTGATCAAATCATGCGTGGTTCGCTTGAAAGGATCGGATTCAAAATCGGTAAAGAGATCGACAGCATGCTCCGGCGAGACGATCTCGCTCAATTCGTCGGTTGTAATATCGACGTCAAACCAATAATCGTTGGCGGGCATTTGCGACGAAGCATTTTTCTTCAACGTTATGGTCGTTGAATTCTTATTGACGATGGAATAATCTTTGGCGGTGTTTTTGAGCGTGACCGTAGCGGACGAATCCGAACCGCTTATATTGACCACATAATTCGAGCCGCTCACGTAATAATTTTTAATCGATCCTTCCGTGACCTTGAGCGTGTCATTGGTTCCGAAATTAGTTATGATGTCTTTGCCGCTTCCACTCGAAAACAGATACACTTCGGCATTGCTCGAACCGGTGATCGTGTCATTGCCGCCGCCCGCTTGGATCGTCACGTTTTTGCCCGAGCTGACAATGGAATCGGCATAATCCGAGCCCGCCGGCTTGATTTTATTCTTTGTGCCGACAACGCGTTTGCCGTTCGTCAGTACCGCCGTCGCGCCTTTTACGCTGATTACATTAGAAGCCGCGCCCTTCAACGTTACCTTCGCCGTGTTATCATCGTCCGAGATGGTCAATATGTAATTCGAGCCAGATACCTTTGATTTCAATGTGCCGTCCGTTGCCTTCAACGTGTCTTTTACTCCGAAGTTCGTCACCAGATCATTGCCATCAGACGAGCCCATCAAGATCACTTCCGCGTTCTTCGAGCCCGTTATCGTATCATTGCCCGCGCCTGCAAAGATCGGTACCTTCTCACCGTAATTAGTGATCAAGTCATTGCCGTCGGAGCCACTCACTACGTTGTGACTAATGATGTTGTAAATTGCTCTTGTGATCCCCGAGTCGTTAATGATATTGATTATCTCGCTTGAAGCATCTTTGAGAGTGATACTGCCATCGCCGATTTTGACTACAATGTCCCCGTTACCATTTATTGAACTTCCATTTAATATACCTGACGTCAAGTCAATCGTGATTTCCGATCCGACATCAAAACGGTTGAATACCCGAATGACATCATCTCCGTCACCGTCAGCGTATTGGATAACTGTCTTCGGTTTTGATGAAAGGTTGATCTCAATGGTATCATTGCCGAGTCCGGCGTTAATCGTTGCATTATCTTCATTATAGATCGAATCATTACCTTCTCCGGCAATAACGACACTGTTTGAACCACTGCTCTCAATGGAATCGTTGCCTTCGCCGCCGATAAGTAAACCGTTATCGCCCCAACTTGAAATAAAATCATTACCCGATCCTGCGTCTATCGTGACAAATTCTCCCCAATGAACATTGGAAGCGTAATTACCATTGTTTAAAATGGTATCATCGCCGTCACCTGCATTGATTGAAACAGTGTCGCCATAGTTATAAATCTCGTCGTCGTAATCGCTACCATTGATTGATACACCGGAATTCCAATTGTGTCTGTTACTGTCAGCGTCAGTGTCAGTGTCTGTATCGGTGTCAGCATCGACATCAGTATCAGCGTCAGTATCAGCATCGGCGTCTATATCGGTATCGGCATCAGTATCAGCGTCGGTATCAGTATCAGTGTCGGTATCAGTATCAGTGTCGGCATCAGTATCAGTGTCTGCATCGGTGTCGGCATCAGTATCAGTATCTGCATCGGTGTCGGCATCAGTATCAGTGTCTGCAT
>CALGGX010000340.1 GCA_937916025.1 uncultured Selenomonadales bacterium | reverse complement strand
GGCGGTTGCGGCAGTCGTCTCGGCGGCAGCGGGCCTCACTTCGGCGGGCGTGGCGATCTTCAACAGCATCAAGAGTTGGAAGTGGTGAGGAGGCAATCACGGTGGAGAAATTGACCGAACTGCTCAAGGATAAGGCGTTCGTCGAAGAATTTTTCAAGCAGGAGACCGCCGAAGACGCTCAAAAATTCTTGGCGCCGAAAGGCGTCGACGTGACAATCGACGAGCTCAATCAATTGCGCGATGCGGTCGTCGCCCGGCTCGACGACTCCAACGGCGACGAACTCTCCGACGATCAGCTCGACAACGTTGCGGGCGGAATCGCAGTAACGACGATTGCCGGCATCGTCGCGGGCATTGCGGGTGCTACCACTTTTGGCGTTGCGCTCTTCGACAAGATCAAGAGCTGGAAGTGGTGAGTACGACTCGATAACGCGCCGACGATTTTCGATCGAGCGGCAAGCCGAACCGCGCGGCGCGTCCGACGAATTTCAATCGAAACAAGTTTGCATAATCGGGAATGCAGATGCGAGCGAGTGTCTGCATTCCGCATTTTGCATGCGCTAGGTGAGTTTATGGCTAAATTTCATACACAACCGATTGCGATGAATTTTGAGTTGACGAAGCAATGTCCGCTGCACTGCCCGCAATGCTACGTTGCCGATCTGCATGACGATCGCGAGTTGCCGCTCGGGCTCGCGAAATTCAGATTGAACGACGCCGTGCGGAGCGGGATCACGCACGTCAATTTGAGCGGCGGCGAGACGCTCGCCTATTCTCATCTCGAAGAATTGATCGCCGAATGCGCACGCTTGAAACTCACTTCGGCAATCGCATTGTCGGGCGCGTACGTCACTCGCGAGCGGCTGATCTCGATCATCAACGCGGGCGTCACGATGATTTTCGTCTCGCTCAACGGCAGTACGGAAGAAATCAATCGCCGAACGCGCGACGGATTTTCGCTCGCGCTCCGCACGCTCGAACTGTTGAGAGAATTGCAATTCGCCGAGACTTACATCAATTGGGTAATGCACGAGTCGAATGCAGATGATCTGCCGGGCATGCTCGAGCTCGCGCGCGAGTTTCATGTCAAAGCAATCGTGATCATGGCATTCAAGCCGGACTCCGCACACGAACTCGTCGATTATCCGACACGAGATCAATTGCTGAAGACGGCGCAATTCGTCAAAGCGCACGGCGATTCCGAGCCGCGATTGCTCGTCGAAACATGCTTCTCGCAATTGCGCGCGGTGATTGGGCACGGCTTTTTTATCAATCAAAATCGCGGGATCGATCGCGGCTGCGGCGCGGGCAGAAATTCAATCAACGTCGACATTGCAGGGCGGTTCACTCCGTGCCGCCATCTCGATCTGCCCGAAGACTTTCAATCCGTTACGGAGTATTGGACTCATTCAAAAATATTATCCGCACTCCGCGCTGTCGAAGATCGGATCGACGCGCCCTGTTCGGAGTGCAAATACTTGCAGGGCTGTCTGCCATGCGCGGCGATCAACGTCAAACTCCGGCAAAAGATCGCCTTCGGCATGCCCGATTGCCCCTTGGAGAATTCATAATGCTGAATATATTCAACTCGAATAAATTGCAAATCCGCCAACGATTGACGCGGCTGTTGCTGTCGACAAACCTTGCGACTCTGCTCGTCGTCGGCGTGATTGCCGTTGTCGGAATGATGAACAACATCGATCTCGCGGACGACGTCGGCATCAAGATCGGGCATCAATCCTCCGAAAACAGTTCCGAAGCATTACGCAATCAAAAACAGCTCGAGCTGCTCAAAAACGCGCGGGATATTGCCGGTGACGTGCGTTACAAATTGACGATCATCGGCGACGACGTCCGGATTATTGCGAGCATGATGCATGATATCGACATTCATCCCGAAAAATATATTCCGCGCTCGATCCCGTTTGCGTCCGAGTTTGTTGAAGGCGATCATTCGTACATAATGGTATTGCCGTCCGCCCGACCCGACGAGCACGAGATCGGCATGGCGGCGAATTTGGACGATCTGTTGTGGCATTTGTCGAAGTCGTATTACCTCGGCGACGTGCAGAGTTCGTTGCCGCAAAATCCGACGTTCGGCGCGGCGGTCGAGCACAATCGGCTTGTCTTCACCGAGCCTTACGGCGACAGTTTTCTTACGGGGCACGGGGGTATTTCTTGCGCGATGCCTTACGAGCGCGACGGCGAGTTTGCGGGCGTGGTTTTTTGCGGCATTTTTGCCGACGTGCTCAAGTCGATTATCGAAAACGACGCCGATGCCGACTTCAGTTTCGTGTTGAATCGAAACGGGCGGGTCATGCTCTCGACCGAGATCGACGATGAAAATCTCCGCGCGGAGCTCGGCATTGCGCTCGAAAATGCGCCGGACATTCGCGAGTCGACGCATCCGACATTGGCGGCGACGGCGAAAAAAATGGTTGCCGACGAAGAAGGCGTCGACGCGATCGACATCGACGGCAAAAATTATTACATTGCATATTCGCCGATCAAAGAACTCGATTGGAGTTTCGCGACGGCAACTGCCGAAGACAAAGTGCTCGCGCCCATCGTATCCGATACATGAATTGGCGGACGGCGTGCGCGAGATCAGCGCGGGCGATCTCGACAAGAAACTCGACATTCGCACGGGCGACGAGATCGAGCATCCGGCGGTGTGTTTCAATGCAATGACCGACGAATTGAAATTGCAGATGAAAAACCTGACGCGCGTGACGGCGGGTAAAGAACGCATAGCGACCGAGCTCAACGTGGCGACGAAAATCATCTTGGTGATCACGATTGTGAATGTGCTCGGGGTTTGGGCGTTCCGGCGGCGTTATTCATGGCGATCTCGAAAACGATCTTGAAAAACTTCGCGCTGTCGATGAGCAAGCCGGACGATTTTGCGGCGGTAATGACGCTCGCCAATCGACAGCTGTGCGAGGGCAATGACGAGATGATGTTCGTGACGGTGTTCATGGGCATGCTCGATCTCGTCGACGGCGAGTTCGTCTACGTCAACGGCGGGCACAACGCGCCGCTCGTTCGGCATAACGATCGGTTCGAGTATATCGACGTGGCAAAGAGTTGCATGCTCGGCATCGACGAAGATGCGCCGTTCAAACAGCAGAAAATGCAATTGTCGAAAGACGATCTGATCTTCCTGTACACGGACGGAGTGACCGAGGCAATGAACGAAGACGGCGAGCAATATCTGCCCGAGCATTTGCGAGACGAACTCAACGCCGAGGACGCGGACGAGTCGTTGGAAGAATTGCTCGAGCACATTCGACAATCGATCAAAAAACACGCGGGCGCGGCGGAGCAGTCCGACGACATTACGATGCTCGCCGTGCGATTGAACCGGAATCAGGCAGGTGACATACATTGAAACGCAAATTGATGGCATTGATATTGGCGGGGCTGATGCATTTTTCGATTTTGACATGCGCCGCCGAGGAAGCGGAAGAGATCGTCTCGATCGATCTCGAAGAGAGTATAATCCTCGCGCTGAAAAACAATCACGACATCGAGCAGAGTGCCGCCGATCGAGACAGTGCGAAGTGGTCGCTGTCGCAGGCGCGTCGACAAACCGGCCCGACGCTGAATTACGAACTCGACGCCACCCGGAGCGGGCAGAAATCGGGCGGGCAGAATGCGGTCGGCAATTCGTTTTCGCACACGTTCGGAGTGTCGATGCCGATATATCACGGCGGGCAATTGAAAAGTCAACGCGATCAACGTCGATTGGAATTGAATGCCGCCGATCTCGCGCTCGAAAATACGAAGCAAGAGATCAAAATGCAAACGACGAGCGCGTATTACTCGATCTTGCGATGCCGCGACATGATCCAAGTGCGGCAGGAAGAAGTCGGCACGATGCAACAACATCTTGATCTGTCGATGGTGAAATACAAAGAAGGCGTGGTGGCGAAGTCGGACATATTGGCGTCGGAAGTTGCACTCGCGAACGCGAAGCAGAGACTCGTGACGGCAAAAGGCGATTACGACAAGGCGATCGCGACTCTCAACAACATAATCGGCTTGTCGGTCGGAACGCAACTCGCAATCCGCGACGAGTTGAAATACGTCAAACACAATCTGAAATTGGATAAGTGCATCGATTATGCTTTGGAGAATCGCCCGGATTACGCGGCGGCGGAGTATAATATCAAGCGCGCGCGAGCGGCGATCGAGGAACAGCGCGCGGGCACTCGTCCGACCGTCGATGCGAATGCGAGCAAGTCTGCCGAGAGCGATCGATTGCCGGAGGCAGACAATCGCACGTGGCAGGCGGGCATGGTCGTTAAATGGAATGTGTTTGACAACGGCGTTACGACGGCGGGCGTTCGGCAAATGCAGGCGCAATTGCGCAAGGCGATCTCGTCCGCGCGGAAGACGAAAGAAACGCTTGAATTGGAAGTGCGGAATGCTTACACCGATCTGATTACCGCCGAAGACAACATCAAGACGACGAAGGTGGCGGTCGATCAGGCGAGCGAGGATTACGAACCGGCGCAATTGCGATACGTCGAAGGCGTCGGAACGAATCTCGATGTGATGGACGCGCAGGAAAAATTGACTGAAGCGCGGACGAATTACGCCGGCACGCTGTATAATTACAACACGGCAATTTCAACGCTCGAGAAGGCAATGGGTGTGCCGGTCGATATCGACGTGCCGATGTATGTCGAGTCGGTCGAGAGCGGAAGCAAGTCGGACGACGCGTTGATTGAGTCGTCGTTGCATGAAGCGGAGAGTGCGGACGATGAATGATTGGAAAGAATTTCCGGCGACGACCGATAATTTTTATGAGATGCTCGAGTACGTGATGGCGGCGGCGGACGAGTCGGGGATGAGCGTCAAACAGCAGATGCGGCTCGAGTTCGGCTTTGAAGAGGCGGCGGCGAATATCATCAATTACGCGTACGGCGAAGGCGACGGCTCAATTCAAATTCGTACGTATGCGGACGGCGAAAAATTCTTCGTCGAGCTGAAAGATAACGGCGAGCAATTCAATCCGTTGGAAGTCGATACGAATGAAGACAGGGGCTCGACGCTTGAGGATGCGAAGGTCGGCGGGCTCGGCATTTCGTTCATGCGGCGCATCTTCGATGAAATGACGTATCACTACGGCAATGAAGGCGAGTTGTTTTACAATCGGCTCAAGCTCGGAATGAAACTCGCTTCGGCGTAGGGGGCGGACGCAATGGATATTGAAAAACGACTGCGCGAGACGGATTTCAGCCGGTTCAGCAAGATCAAAGATCGGTTGCTTGCCGACATCTTGTCTTCGCAACAGCCGCTCGACGACGAGCTCGACTCGGAAGAATTGGATTCGATCGCCGCCGCCGGAAGCATTTATTTGCAACACAATCGCAATGAAGGAGAATGACAATGAACAATCCGCTTGAATTTCAAGAGACTGTGCACAAAGATTGGCGGGTGCTGACGCCGGTCGGACGCATCAACACGGTTACGGCGTCTGATGCCGAGAAGACGATGCAGGGTGCGCTCGACAACTGCTCGAAACTCGCGCTTGACATGTCGAAACTCGATTACATCTCGAGCGCGGGCTTGAGAGCGATCTTGCGGCTCGCGAAGAAGGCGAAGAAACTCAAAAAGCAGTTCGTGTACTGCAATGCGCGCGGCATGATTAAAGAAGTGCTCGAGGCGTCGGGCATGGACATGCTGTTGACGAGTTGCGAAACGATTGACGAGTTGCCTTAAAAGTATTAAACTCTTTACATTACGAAAATGTAGGGAGTGATTGATCGTTGAAAAAAAATGTGATCATGGGCGTATCGAAAGGCTACGGTTGGCATGAGCTCGAGCCGTTCATCAATTCTTGGAAGAAGAATGCGTCCGACGCCGAGCTCGTTCTCTTCGTCGATGATACTTCGGACTGGACAAAATTTGTCGTCGAAACACAGGGGGGGGGGAGCTCGCAATATTAAATTAATCCGCCTTTCCGATCAATTTTCTGCCAAACAGGCGGTTGTAAATGCAAGATGGAATATCTACACGGAATTTTTGGAAGCTCATCGCAATGAATATGGTCAAGTGTTGCTGACGGACATCCGCGACGTGATCTTTCAAAACGATTTCTTCAAACATTACGAGCAGTATCCGCAATATTTGGGCTATGCGACGGAAGCTGAAATCATCGGCAAAGAACCCATCAATTCAACATGGATAATTCAATTTTTGGGCGAAACGGTTTGGAGACAGTTGGCGAATAATAAAATCGTATGTGCCGGTACATTTTGGGGCACCGTCGACGAAGTCATTCTCTTCTTACACAAGATGAAAGATATGCTCGCGCCCTTTTCACTTTGGGGAGCAGATCAAGCCGTCGCCAATTACATCATCCGAAATCGAATGCTTCCGATCGAAATACTTCTTGAGAGTAATGTAGATGACGGGCTCGTCTTCACCTGCGGCTTGAAGCATGCCGGGACGGACGGCGTCAATATTTTTAACTTCATCCGCAGGGTTCCGGCTGTTGTTCATCAATATGATCGTCATCCGGATCTGGTACGGATTGTCAATCGGCAGTACCGCTCGAACAGCTTGCCGCCCTTGAACGACTTCGGTGATCTGATGAGTTTACTCGACGCAAGTAATGCGGCTATACAACGAAATCAATATCAAATTTGTTTCAAAATGCTGATGTATCTGGCAGAAAAATACTCGGAGGCTTCGGATTGGAAGGGCGCATTCAATCGACTGACGAGACTGTTCCGTCAGACGGCACCAAGTAAGTCGATTCCGTTTAGCGTTGAAATAATCGAACAAACGCTCGAGCGAGTATTGATGCTGACGCTCAATGACGCCGAGATTAACTTCGAACAACTCGACACGTTGTATGCACTGTTGAATCAAGCGAAGAATAATCATCATACAATTTATCGTCGTTTTGAACAGTTTTTGGGCGAATGCATTTGGTTGTCGGTTAATGTGCTGACGAAAAATGATTACATTGCCGAAGCGGCGGCAGCAATCGAGCGGTTGTCGACAATTGATTACGACTTCGACGGCGAATTTTACTTCACGGCGGCGGAACTCAATCGCCGAATCGGCAACAAAGATAAAGCACTCGAGTATTACAAAAAACTTTTGGAAATGTGATCGAAATATTCCGATGCAAAAAGACTCCGCGTTTCT
>CALGGX010000339.1 GCA_937916025.1 uncultured Selenomonadales bacterium | reverse complement strand
TATAATGTCGAAGACGGACGCCCAATTGAAACGTCTGCACGAGCTCGGAGTCAATGAGCTTTACGTCGGAGTTGAGAGCGGGCTCGACGATGTGTTGAAAAATCTCAACAAGGGCAATACCGTCGATGACGTCAGACGTCAATGCGCACGGCTCAAACTTTCCGTCGAGATCACCTCTGAGACAAAATAAAAAGGCGGCGTTAATTCGTCGCCTTATTTTTTTCGAGCATTCGAGCTCCGCGCGGAGTTGATTACCAAAGCCCGATCATCTTCCACCAGAGGCTCCCGATGCCCAACCAGATCACCAAGTTGACTGTCACAACGATAAATCCGAGCTTCCACCACTCGCCTTGAGTAACGAAACCCGCGCCGTAGAGGATCGGAGCCGCGCCGCCGCCGTAATGCGTGAGCGGGATCATGATGTTCGACAGAGCGGCGAATGCGATTGCCGCCAACAGAGGCGGAGTACCGACCACGACCGATACCGAGAGGAATGCGGCATACATCGCACTGAGGTGAGCCGAGACACTCGCGAAGCCGTAATGCGAATAGACGTAAATCAACACGAGAATGATGAACGCCGTCAGCCATGAAAAACCTGCCGCTTGAATTGCGTCGCCTGCCATCGTCGAGACTGTTTTGATGAAGCCGGACCTCGACAGCGCGCTCGTCAATCGTCGTCTTTGGGCATGAGCATCAATTTGATCCGACATTCCGGTGAGCACGTCTGCTTCGGATGATACTTGTAAGTTAAAAACTTGCGCCCGCAGATGACGCACTCGCGTTCCACTTGATAACGCGCGCGATTGAATTTATTCTTGCAGTATTCCGAGCACAGTGTTGGCTTGCGTCCAATCGTCGTGAAAGCAAATGCCGCCCCGCACCACTTACATACAGCGATTTGAAGCGGTGCATTTTCCCGACGCCATTTCAGAAACTCGAGACTGTCCATCATACACAAGTTCTCGATGTCGTTGTGATCATTATTATCGTCGCGGTGGAGAATATATGCGCCTTCGGGCGGCTCGCCGCAATGCGCTTTCCACACATCCAAATGCAGGAAGTGCTTCTGACCATTTAGCCGTATGGTGTATCGACCGTTTTCATCTCGCCGATAAATCCGTCCGTTGAACTGTTGTGTGTTCGAGTCAATCACTGAAACACGAAGATTGTCGGGCGAACCCGTCTCGTCACCGAATCGATTCAGATCAAATACGAATTCTTCAGCACGTGCGGTTGACGACGGAGTTGCCGGCGAGATCACGAAGTCCGACAGAGTGATCGCATAGCCGAGCGTCAAACTCGATTTACCGATCGCTTTTATAATCAAGAAAGAGATGCGCCGCCCGAGCCCGCTCTTTATAAATGCTCGCGCGAGCAGGAAGGCGCAGATGATCAGCCGGATCGTGCTGTTGCCGTAGCCGGAAATTGCAACGCCGACCGTCACAACTCCGGTAAGCGCGGCGGTCGTTACGCCGATAAATGCGACCGCACCGATCGGGAGCGGTTGAAGGATAAAGCCGAGGATTGTTGCGGCGAAGATCGCGAACAAATGCCACGCGATCGGAGTGATTTCTTCAGTGTGCGGGCAAAACCAGATGATTAATCCGAACACAATCACCGCCGCCAACTTCTTTTTTTGTTGCGCGTTCATGGGGAACCTCCTCTCTTTAGAAAAAAACGGACAGCGGAGAGACTGTCCGAAAGGCAATTCGTAATTCGTAATTCATAATTCGTAATTAATTATTCATTCCGCATTCCTAATTCCTAATTCCTAATTATTCATTACGCATTGTATTTTTCGAGGACGCGATCGGCGAATGTCGGCGCGAGCCCCACGTAGTTATGCGGGTCGAGCATGTAGTCGATCTCTTCCTCTTTGAATGCGTCCGTCACTGCCTTCGTCTGCATCATGATGTCTTTCATCGGCACTTCTTTTTCGTACGCTTCCATCGCGACCTTGTAGACGATGTCGTGAGCCGTCATGCGCCCGAGCCGCTCGGCGAGGTGCATCATCACGCACTCGCTCATCATCAAGCCCTTCTGCACGTTCAGATTGCGCTCCATATGCGCCTCGTACACGATCAGATTCTCGAAAATGTTCTTCGACTTGTCGAGTGCCGCCGCCATCAGCAAGCATGCCTTCGGAATTGCTTCCCATTCCGAGATGAAGCAGCCCCAATCGCGCTCGTTCTCGCTGATCATACTCTCGACGATCGTCGGAGCGAGACCGCGCACATTGCGAAGCAGGGCGAGCACGTTCTCGAGCACGGCCGGATTGCGCTTCTGCGGCATCGTCGACGAGCCGACCTTGCCCATGAAGAACGGCTCCTCGAGCTCGAGAATCTCCGTCCGTTGCAGGGTGAAGATTTCATGGTTGATGCGCCCGAGCGTTCCTGCGCAAAGCGCGAGCACCGAGACGAACTCCGCCTGACTGTCGCGAGCCACATGCCATGCAATCGTCGGGACGTTCAGTCCGAGAATCTCGAACATGCGTTTCTGTGTTTCGAGCCCCTTCTCCGGTTGCGAGGCGAGTGTTCCGACCGCGCCCGCCATTTCGCCGACGAACACGCGATCATACATTTGCTCCATGCGCTCGATTGCGCGCCCGAGCTCGTCCGCCCACACCGCCGCTTTGTAGCCGAACGTGATCGGAATTGCATGCACGACGTGAGTGCGCCCCGCCATCGGCGTTGCGCGATACTTCTTGACGAGTTTCAGAATGCTGCGGAGGCAGATTTTCAGATCGCGGAGGATGATCTCATACGCGTCGCGCTGCATCAGAACGAGCGCGGTGTCGTACACGTCTTGACTCGTCGCGCCCCAGTGCACATATTCTCCCGCATTGTCGGGCAGGACTTTCTTGAAAGCCTTCAGAACCGGAACGATCGTGATCGAGCTCTTGATGAACTCCCCGATCGACGGGATATCGAGCAACTCTGCTTTCGCGTACTCGTTGATGATGTCGGCTTTGTCTTTCGGAATGACGCCGAGCTCGCCCTGCGCTTTTGCAAGTGCCGCTTCCATGTCGAGGAATTTCTGCACCCAAGCGCGATCGCTGAAGACGTTGCGCATTTCGTCCGTGCTGAACAGATAGCCGAAGACTTGACTGTCGATGACTGTTGACTGCATTGTATTTGCCTCCTTCAAATTCGTTTGACGGGATTATATCGCCGCGCGAGCGCAATTACCAATACAGCCCTGTTATAGAAAAACAAAAACCGCGTATGATACATTGCGACCGCTCGATGATATAATTGCTCAACATTCTTTCGAGGGAGGTGTTCTCTTGGAGATCAGGCAACTGGAATATTTTCTGATGGTGAGTAAAGTCAACAGCTTCACTCGCGCCGCCGAACTGCTCTACGTCTCGCAACCGGCAGTTACGAACGCCGTCCGCACGCTTGAAGACGAGCTCGGCATTCGGCTGATCGATCGGAGTTTAAAACAGGCAACTCTCACCACCGAAGGCAAAATCTTTTACGCGCACGTCGAGAAACTCATGCAAGGCATCTCGAACACGCTTAACGAGATCAATGCGTTGAAAGATCTCAACGGCGGAGTGTTGCGGCTCGGTTCGACGGCGTTCGGCGATACGATCTCGAGCATGCAATTGATCAAAAACTTCATCGGAAGTTATCCAAACATAAGAATTTCAATTCGCGAGGACTCGACCGAAAATCTCCAAAAAATGTTGATCGAAGACGCAATCGATGCGGCAATCGTCTTTGACGGTCTCGAGCTCGGCACTCTGACTTACATCAACCTCTCGCGCGAGGAGCTCGTCGTGTGCTGCTCGAGACAACATAAATTTCGCCGCCGCAATTCAATCCCGATCGACGAACTGCACGACGAGAAATTGATTTTGATCGGAAACGACTCGGTTTATCGCCGGAAGATCGGAAATGCGTTTTCGACGGCAGGAATTTCGCCGCGCGTCGTGTATGAATCATCGCGAGTGCAAACCGCAAAACAACTCGCGGCAGACGATTGCGGCATCACGACCCTGCCCGAGAGTCTTTGCGAGTTCGATCAGAACTTGGCGACCGTTGCACTCGAACCGCCGATCTTTCTTCAGACATTGGCGGCTTACAAAACCAATCGGCATCAATCGCACGCGGCGGCGGCGATTTTGAATTTGGCGAAGGAGATGAGCAGCAGTGAATGAGCTGAAATTAATCGCGGTCGGGAGCAGCGCGCTGATCGCCGAAGAAATCAAATCTGAAATTGCGTCGCTGATCGGCGAAGAAATTCCGATCGATACCATGACCACCGACGAAGTCACTCGCGCGCAATCCAATGCGTTTTACATCTGCGCATTGACGCAAGAGTGCGTGCTCGAAAAAATCATTCCGCGCGGAAAACTCTTCGTGCTCGACCTGCATCCGACGACGAAATTCTTCCTCGACATCGCAACAATCCCGAGCGGCGAGCGCGTTTGCGTTTTTAACAATCGCCTGCCTTACACGCAATTGCTGATCAAAGAATGTTTGCAACTCGGCATCGATCAATTACAGTTCGAGCCGGTCGCGTATGACGAAATGCCCGAGCGCGAGATCGGCGAGCGGTTGCAAGCCGCGCAATACATCATCGGCGTCGCTTGTTTGATGGACGAGCGCATGCTCTTCTCCGAGCGTTTCAAACACTCGCTCCGCGCGGACGTAAAGACAATCGCCGGTCGCCGAACCGCATCAATAAAAAGTGCCGGACGATTGCTCGCCGGCATTGCCGAGTTTTATTCCGATCGATCGTCGGAGAATGTTGCGCACATCGTGCAGTTATTGCGGCAGGCGTCGAATAATGCCATCGTCAACCGGATCGGACTGTCGAGCATGCCTGTCGACGACAGTGCTTGCGGCTCCAACGACGCCGAATCGCAACGTCAAGTGCTGTTGTATTTGCATGAGAAGTTTCGGAAGCTCGCCGAACTCAATTGATCATTGCGCGAGTTTGATGAACGGCGCGGTATAATTGAAGTCGACGTATTCGACGGGATGCGGATTGACTTCCAAATCCTTCAAAAAATTCTCCGTCAAGCGCGCCTTCTCCTCGAGCCGTTCGAGTTTGCCGATTCTGATCTGAACCGCCTTTGCCATGTCGGTATAAGCCACGACGTAATCTTCATCAACTATCGCAACTTCAGAGATTTTGTTCAGCGACTCGTCGTCCAATTGCTGAAGGAAGTAGAGGATTTTCAAAATCATATCGTCATCGACGTCGTCGCCGATATACAAGTCGTTGATGAGCGCGCCCGTGAGCATCGGAATCGGCATGCCCTTCAGCGTCTTGTAACTGTCGATCACCTTGCCGTTGCGATCGAGATCGAGATAGCCGTAATCGCAAATGATTGTGGCGATCGGTTTTCGCTCGACGAGCTCCACTTCCAATGTCGACGGCAGACTTCGATGCACCGATACTTCTTCAAATCGCAAGTCGTTTCGCAACCGCGCCGCCACGGTGTCGGTTTCGAGCTCGAAGAGCGGCTCGCCGTAATGTATTTGCGCCACGTGCAGAATGTCATCGGGCGTAAGATAAACCGCGCCGTCCAATTTAATCTGTTGCAGTGAGAATAACGGCGTGTAAACCAGCACCCACAAAAACAAAGCCGTTGCGATCATGTAAAACAAGCCGCGCGAAATTCGTCGTCCGCTCCGTCGTTTCGGACGCGCGCGCGTTTGTTTGGCGACTTTTGTTTTCGATTGCATTTTCGCCTTCGCCATCATCTCACCACCTGAAAAGCAATGCGTAATTATTAATTCGTAATTCGTAATTGGGGGGACGGGATTTTTAATTACGCATTAATAAGCAATGCGTAATTATTAATTCGTAATTCGTAATTGGGGGGACGGGATTTTTAA
>CALGGX010000338.1 GCA_937916025.1 uncultured Selenomonadales bacterium | reverse complement strand
CGAGGATGTACCTATAGCAGATTGGTCAACAAACTCTATATCTTGCGCTAAATGCAGGCTGCCGCTAATTTCGCCAAAGCTGCCTGTTCGCTCAGCCATACCGCCATAATGTTTTTTAAGAGCCGGATAAAAGATTTTGCTCACAAGCGAAGATTTGCCGCTACCTGAAACACCGGTAACTACAGTCAGCACATTGAGCGGGAACTGCACGGTAAGATTCTTCAAGTTGTTCTCACATGCACCTTTCTCGTGCGGGGCAGATGGGTTGCAGTAAAAGACATGGGAACGGCGTTTGCCTTCTGCATCGAACTCGATGGCCCTTGGGTTGGAGAATTCCGTGCCGTTGATATAAACCGCAAAAATATTTTTCACGCCGGATTTTTTGAACAGCCGAAACCACGGCGAAATGCCTTCCGAATCGAGCGTCGTAACCAAAATGATCGCCTTAATCATGTTGCCCTTTTCGAGATTGATGTCGATGTTTGCGAGGAACGAGCACAAGTTTTCAACCCAATCGTTGTCGAGGAGCATCATCGAAAAGGCGAGAATGACATTGGAACCGCCTTCGCTTTTATTGCGCGTTTGAATCCAAAAACGCATGGGATCGCCGTCAAGGTGCCAATTTTTTTTCTCGATGCCGAGCTCACAGAATGCCGACATAAAAATGAAGCGGCGAATGAATTGCGAAACGTGTCGATGCACGGGCTTTTTCGGATTCGATTTGCCGTCTTTCGGAGGAAACATTTTTGAGAGAAGTTCCCAACCGTTGTCGTTAAGACAATACAACACCAAACTGTGCCAATGTACTTTGTCGACGGCTCCCCATTGAAAGAGTTTCTCGCCGATGGTCGGAACAAGCGGCGTGTAATTAAAGCCTTTGAAATTCTCCGTGGCAGACAATACCCGGGTGTTGATGAAACTTCTGAGCACGGGGAAAAATTCCGACTCGTTTCGCTCGGCAAGTGTCCGCACTTTGTTGTTGAATGATTTGAACGTGAGTTGCTTTTTGAGCTCCGCACTGTCAAAAATGAACTCGAATTCATTCAGCTGTATTTTCTCGATACTGCCGCCGCATTGTTTGAGCAGTTTGTTGATGTCTTTCAATTGCACGGGTTCGGACGGCGGCAACGGCTTTTCAATCGGCGACGGAACTGCTGCTTTGAGCGTGAGCGATTTGCTCAACAACAAAAAGCCGATGAGTTTGTTGTCGGGAAATGCCTCTTGCAATTCGAGAAACGACTCCGGCGAAATTGTTGACGGATCGTCAATCTTCTCTGCAATGTGTTCAAACTTCCTGCTCTCGGCAATAAATTCATCGGTGTTCATCTTGTCGGCTTTGAGCAACAACTTCTTCGCCTGATTTTGAAGTTTGCGCGCGGCGTCGAGCTCACTGACATTTTCAGAATGACAGACGAGATCATCTCGAAAGCGCATGAGCACCTCGCGCATTTCGTTGACGGAGTTTTTGATCTCCATGTTCTGAATTGCGTGCTCGAGCTTTTCGACATTCCGAGAGGCGGCGGCACTTCTCAGCTCTTCGATCTCGCCGAAGTGCGATTGCATTTCGACAATCATATCGAGCAAGTCCTTGACTTCGTCGGAGTCGGCGTCGACGAATAAATTGTTGTCGAGTGCCTTGACAATTTCTGTTAAAATAGGCTTAAGCCTTCGACGAGACGAGCTCATTTCGAGAAAAACATCTTTGATGACGGCGATGATCCTCGCGCGTTGTTGTAAGTCGGTCACCTGATCACCTCATTTCGTTGACGTATTTCAAACAAACATTCGACAACTCGAATGAAATTCCTGTAAATTTGACAACGGTCGAAAAATTTTCGATGGGAGCTGAATGCGATTGATTGTTTACATGACAAAAGGCGGCAAGTATTTTCCGATTGCCGACAGTTTGCGGCGCGACGACAAAACTCCGCGCGGCGTTTACATCAATCTGACAAATCGTTGCGATAACGATTGCGTGTTTTGTTTGCGCCGGACGAAGGAAATGACTTCCGAAGCGAGCTTGTGGTTGGATCGCGAGCCGACCGTCGATGAAGTGACCGCCGAGCTCCGCGCGGCACCATGGCAATTGATCAATGAAGTTGTGTTTTGCGGCTTCGGCGAGCCGACGCTTCGATTGAATGAACTGCTCGAAATTCTTCATTGGATCAGAAAAAATCATCCGACGGTTCCGACGCGCGTGAACACGAACGGGCTCGGCGAGCTCGCGCACGGACGAGAGATCGCGGCGGATTTTGAAGGGCTGCTCGACACGGCGTCGATCAGTTTAAATGCGTCGAATGCGGCTCGGTATTTCCAATTGACGCGCTCGAATTACGGCTTGCAATCGTATGAAGCGATGTTGACTTTTGCCGAGCACATGAAAAAATTCGTGCCGAATGTCGTGCTGACGATTGTCGACAAAGTCAATCCGCCGGAGGAGATCGAAGCCTGTCGAAAGATATGCGCCGCGCGGAATTTAAATCTCCGAGTCCGCCCGTTCGAGACGTGATTGCATTGCGAGGGAATTGCCATGAAAATTTATTCCGATACGAAAGTTTACGTCCAATGCCCGGCGAATGTCGCAAGCGGCGGCCCGGAGCTTTTGCATCAATTGGTCTCGCAACTGATCAAGCTCAACATTGATGCGTACGTTTTTTATTCGCCGCCGAATGAGCCCGCGCCGACTCCGTCCGCATACAAGAAGTATCATGTTCCGTTTTCTCGATACATCGAAGACGCGCCGCACAATGTTTTGATCGTTCCGGAAACTGCCGGCGATTTGATTTACCGGTTCCAAAAAATTCAACGCGTCTTTTGGTGGTTGAGCGTCGACAATTACGTCATCAACGTCATCAATCATCTCGACAATGTCAAAGATGCCGGCTTTTTGGTGCCGGTGCCGCGCTGTTTTCATTTCCATGCGGCGCACTCCGATGATATCGAGCATTGGTTTCAATCGGAATATGCCCGGCGATTTTGTTTGATCAACGGCGTGCCGGAGTCGAAACTCAAAATCGTCCGAGACTACGTCAATTCCAATTTCCTGCTCCGCGCGGCGCATATCGACAATGCGGCGAAGCGAAACATCATTGCGTTTAATCCGAA
>CALGGX010000337.1 GCA_937916025.1 uncultured Selenomonadales bacterium | reverse complement strand
AAAGCAAAACTCGAAGAAGTCGGCGCAACCGTCGAGCTCAAGTAATTTCAATCGCGAGATACACAAAAAAATGAGGCATCCGAATTTTGGAAGCCTCTTTTTTTTTTAACTGAATTTCGACAGCGTCAAAAATACATTGCGAAGCAATTTGACGCGTTCTTCCGCATCGATTTTTTTCGACGCGTAGATTGACAGAATGAATTGCGTCACCAAAATTGCTTCGCGCCGCGTGATCATTCGATTTTTGATCAGATAATCCACCATCGATTGCATATATGCCGAATCGGTTTCTTCATTGATCTTGCCGAGCATGTCCCGGTAAATGAAATCCTTAATGTCGGCGTCTTCAAGAATGGTGATGCGAATGTAGCCGCCGAGTCCGCGCCGAGACTCCACCACAAAGCCGCGTTCATGCGTAAATCGCGTCGACAGCACGTAGCTGATCTGCGACGGCGCACACGCGATTTTATCTGCCAACTCCGTGCGCTTGAGCTCCACCTTGCCGGTGCCCTGCTCATTCAACCGCGCCAATATGTATTCTTCGATCGCGTCGGAAATGTTGTTGACCATTTTCATCACCTGCTTTCGACGACTATTATATTTGACTTTTCGACAATTTTCAAGTATTTGATGAAAAAAAAAGAGAGCCGAGACTCTCTGCAATCGGAATTATTTTTTGCCGTAGCGTTTGTTGAATTTCTCGATGCGTCCGCCGAGTTTGACATCGCGCTGGCGTCCGGTGAAGAACGGATGACATTTCGAGCACACGTCGACGCGCAATTCTTTTTTCGTGGAGCCGGTCATAAACGTATTGCCGCAACCGCATGTAACTTTCGCTTCAAAATATTTCGGATGAATACCGTCTTTCAAAATGATCACCTTCTTATGAATTTAACCATATACTTATACAGCATTGCGCGGAGATTGTCAAACATTTTCTGTCAGGCGCGCAAGGACTTCGGCGATCAAATTGACTTGAACGGCGACGGTCGAGAGTTTGAGCCGCTCGCGCGGACTGTGAATGTGCTCGTTCGTCGTGCCGATTGAAATGATGTCGAGCGCGGGATTTTTGTCGAAGAAGTAACTGCATTCGAGCCCCGCGTGAATGGTTTTGACGAGCATCGGACGGGAATTCTGCCTTGCGAAAACTTCCGCCGTCAAGCGCGCGAGCGGGCTGTTTCGATTTTCTGTCCAAGCCGTCGACGGTTCGGACGTTTCAATGTCGAAATGCAGACGCTCGGCGATTGAATTGCAGTCGTCGACGATCGCCGAGAGTTTTTCATTGCGGCTCGAGCGCGGAAAATACCTTACCGTCAATTTCGAGTCGTCAATCGAAACAATACCGAGATTTGCCGAAGTCTCGACGAGCTCGGCAGTCTGCATTGCAAACACGCCCTGTTTCAGTTCTTTCAACAGCGCAATGATCTCGCAACTGTTTTCGAGCACGAAATTCGGAAGCTCAATCGGTGCGCTTTTGATTGCAATGTCGGGATCAGCCGCGCGGAATTTTTTCTTGACGCCGTCGAGGAAGTGCTCAACAATCGGCTGAAGATGCTCGGCGTCGAATGTCGTGACGATGTCGACTGTTGATTGATCGGCGATTGCATTGACCGCCTTGCCGCCCTTGATTGCAGAAATTTCGACGCGCCCGCCGTTCTCGTCAATCATCGACAGGAGCTCGCCGAGCAGTGTGATTGCATTCGCCCTGCCGGAATTGATTTCTTCGCCCGAATGCCCGCCGCGCAAGCCGCCGATCGACAATCGAAATGCATTTGCGTTTGACGGTTTCGATTGCAGGATTCGGCGATGAAAATCGATGTGCACCGAGCCTGCGCTCCCGATCACGAGTTCTTCGCAATTCTCCGAGTCGCAATTGATCAAAAAACTCGCGTCGTTCAGAAATGACTTGTCGAGAGCCGCCGCGCCGCTCATTCCCGACTCTTCGTCGACGGTGAAAATCACGCGAATTGCGCCGTGTTTCAGCGCGGGATTTTCGACGAAGTTTTTCAGAATGAAGATGATAATCGAAATTCCGATGCCGTCGTCCGCGCCGAGACTCGTGCCTTCTGCAGTGAGATATTCGCCGTCGTTTAGGAGCTTGATCGGATCGGTCAGCGGATTGAAGTCAACGCCTTCGTCGGCAACGCAAACCATATCCATGTGCGCCTGCAGCATTACAGCAGGAATATCCTCGGTATTCGAACCGGCCGGCGGTTTTCGTATGAACACATTTCCGACCTTATCCCTGTCGGCATGAAAGCCATGCTCCTTTGCCCAGCGGACGATATAAAGTGCAAGCCCTTCCTCATTTCCACTCCCATGTGGAATCTGGCATATTTCGTGAAAATGCCGAAACACAGGATCCTTCAAAAGCTGTGTCGGATTGATCAATGCCATGATAACAACTCCTTCCTATCTCCTTCTGATTCATCATGAGCTCCTATTTCAATGTAAGCAGCATTTCTATACAATTCCAGGTCTCTCCCATCAATTCCTCCTGCTCCGTTTCACCGGTATCCCGAAAGCCCAGGGATTCATACAGACCATGTGCTCCGTCATTATTCTCAAACACCCCGAGGCAGACAGTCTCCGCCTGAAGATAGTCCCTTGCGTAGGTAATGGCTTTATTGAGCATTACTTTACCATAGCCCTTTCCGCGATATGCAGGATCTAACAGAATGAATCCAAATCGAATATGCTTCGGATCTTCATCGGGATATCGCATGATCATCTGCCCCACCGGCTGCATTTCATCATCGCAAAGACAAAATACCATGTATCGGTGTTTAGACTTCCACTCCCGATAAAATGCATTCAGTCTGTCCTCTGTCAAGGGATAATCTCCCAGCACGCCGGCGGACCACTGATAAAACATCCGCTCCGATGTAATCCAGGAAATCACCTTTTGTGCATCCTGTTCCTGATATGGCATAAATATCATAGTTCTGCTTCTCCTTAAAAAACTCCGAACATCCTTGATCTGTAAGGATTTCGGAGTTTATATGTTCTATTCGTCCTCAATTGTTGCACTCGGCTTCGGTGTGAAATCAT
>CALGGX010000336.1 GCA_937916025.1 uncultured Selenomonadales bacterium | reverse complement strand
CTCAAGTCAACTTCCGATCCCAATCGTGCTGTCGGTATCAGACGCAATATCGAGCACTTTCAGCAGAAGATCGCGCGCGCCGACGAGAAACTTATTGCTTTGCGGCAAGAGTTTGTCGCCGTTCGCAATCAATCCGGCGGCGAGTGCCCGACTTGCAAACAACCTCTCCCGATCGCTCTCTTTCAACAAATCAAGAACGAGCGACTTCGCGACATCAATCGCCTTGCTCAGGCTGACAACATCAAGGGGCGCATCGATGCTCTCAATGCCGACGAAAAATCTCTCGCTGCCGCTCTTGCCGATTACGAGCGGATTCTCTTCCTCGCCAACGAGTTTCAAAACACCAAAATCAGACTCATCGAGGACGCCATCAATCGTCTCTTCCACTTCGTATCATTCAAACTCTTTGTGACTTGCCAGAACGGCAACATCAAAGACGTTTGCGAACCTACCATGCACGGCGTCGACTTTGACAACCTCTCCTCCGGCGAAAAATTCCAAGCTTCTCTCGACATCCTTCGTACTTTTTCACGGCACTTGGGCATTAAACTGCCCGTCTTCATCGACAATTCCGAGTCTTACACAACCAACAGTCGCTTCGACATCGGGCATCAAACCTTCATTCTCCGCGCTGTCGACGATAAGCCTTTGACCGTCACCATCTCCGCTTCCCCTATTCAATTCGATCTCATCTGCAAACAAGCAGGTTAAGAAAGGAGTTTTTCCCTATGTCCAAATCTCTTATCGAAGTTGTCAGGCAGGACAACGTTCAGAAGCGTTTCGCCGACGTTCTCGGCAAATCCGCCCCCGCCTTCATTACCGGCGTTCTCACCACCGTCAACGGCGACACCCAACTCCAGAAGTGCGAGCCCATGTCCGTCATCAAGGCGGCTTTGCAAGCTGCTACTCTCAGGCTCCCCGTCAACAAAGACCTCGGCCAGGCTTATCTCGTCTCCTACAACAATCAGTGCCAGCTTCAGATCGGATGGAAGGGGCTCATTCAGCTCGCTCAACGCTCGAAACGCTACAAGTCCATCACCGCCGTCCCCGTCTTCGAAGGCGAAATCCGTTCCTTCAACAAATTCACCGATGAAGTCCTGTTCGGCGAGAAAATTTCCGACAAGCTCGTCGGCTTCTTCGCACGACTCGAACTTCTCGACGGCTTCACCAAATCCATCTTCTGGTCTACAGAGAAAATGGAAGCTCACGCCGCCAAGTACTCTCCTTCCTACAAATCCGACTCCAAGTTCGGGCGTAAGTCTTCCATTTGGAGCAACAACTTCGAGGCGATGGGCATCAAAACCGTACTCCGCCGTCTCCTCAGTCAGTACGGTCCGATGTCCATTGACGACGATCTCCTCGTCGCTTTCAATGCAGAGACTTCTTCGCGCGATTCGGACTCCAACAATCTCGAAGTAAAGACCATCGACTTCGACGACGCCACTCTTTCCGGCTCCGACGACCATTCTACTATTACCGTTGACGCATCTCTCGCGTCTGCTGACGGCGCTCTCGTTACCATCGACTTCTGACGGAGGACGCAAGCCATGGATTTCGGCGGCGCGTTCGTCGCTTTGTCGATCGCGTTTAAATCGCGTTAATCCAACGGGCACTCTTCGCCTCGCGTCTGCTCAAACGCACACATTCCTGCCGTTAGCTCATTCGTCAATTCCATTCGCGGAGATGATTTATTTGAAAAAACACGCTCGCGCGCCCCCGCCTCTTCATCCATTCTCACAGCTGATTTCTCGAAAGGAGCCTTCTCTATATGCTCATTCGTTGCATCTCCAGCGGTAGTCTCAACGGCAATTGTTTCGCTCTTACCTCAGGCGACCTCGTCATTCTTCTCGATTGCGGGCGCGCTTTTCGTCTTCTTCAAGCCGATCTCAATTTCCGGTTGCCCGACGCCGTTCTTCTCACTCACGAACACGGCGATCACAGTAAAGCGATTCGCGACCTTCTCTCGCGCGGCGTCGATTGTTTCATGACTCGCGGTACCGCTCTGGCTCTCGACCTTCATCACCACAGACTTCTCATCATTCGTGACGGCGACCAATTCAACATCAGCGACTCTGTCAAAGTCAAACCTTTCGCCATCTCTCATGACTCCGCTGAACCCGTTGCTTTTCTTCTCGCCGACCGGCTCGACAAGATCATCTACCTCACTGACTCCGGTATCGCCAACTTCTCCTTCAGCGGGCTCACTAAACTCATCGTCGAGGCTAATCATTCGGAAGAAATCCTGCAACACGCTCTTCTGGTCGGATATCTCTCTCGCGCTCTTTATCAACGCATCAAACTTAATCATTTGTCCGTAGAACGCACTTTTTCTTTCATCGCGTCTCTCGACAAATCGCGGCTCTCGGAAATTCACCTGATGCATCTGAGCGAACGTCATTCTGATCCTGACGACTTACAACGTCGGTTCGCAGCTTTTTCCCATATCAATACTTTCATTCATTGAAAAGAGGCTGCTATATGAGCAAGAACTACCTCTATCGCGCGGCTTTCACTTTCTCTGCCGCCGCTCTCGGTGCTTCCCTATTCAATTCTTTTCAATCCGGCTTCGTCGTCGGCTTCTTCAACATCGGACTGATCTTCTTCTGCGCCTACATGTCCGCCATCCTCGACAATTGATCGGAGGCTGTCCAATTGCATACTTCAAACTCAATCATTCGATTCAATATCGACGGTGTCAATATCGATTTCGTCAACATCACAGACGCTTCTCGCGCTGAAGCCGTTCGCACCATCGATTTTGTTAAATCGCGCGTCGATTTGCCCGTCCAAGCCGTCACCGTCAACTCCAACGTCGACGGCTCTATCGATATCCATTACGAACTCTTCCGCAAGTTCGAGCGCATCAGGCGCATTACCGACTACCTCTCCGGCTCCATCGACTCGTGGAACGATTCTAAACGCGCTGAAGAACGCGATCGTGTCAAGCATGATATCGATGTTAATCTGGAGGATTCGGTATGACTATTCAATTCAGCGTCGATGTCACTCCCGTCCCCCAATCCCGTCCACGCGTCACCAGAAAACACGTCTACGAGGCACCCCGTTGTGCCGCTTATAAGTCGCTCATTCGCGCCGAAGCTGTCGCCGCTATGAAGGGTCAGCCGCCACTCAACGACACTGTCTGCGTCTTCATCAATATTCGTCGTAACAAAAAAATCGACTCGCGCTCTTTCGGCGATATCGACAATCATATCAAATCCATTCTCGATGCATGCAACGGTGTTTGCTATACCGACGACTCTCGAATCTTCAAAGTCATTGCCGTCAAAATCCAATGCGAACTCGAAGGTGTCGATATCGCTATCCGCGAACCATAAGCATTCACTCCAAGATTGGTGATTCCTATGATCAAAAAATGCCTTCTATGCGGCAAGACTTTCGAAGTTTGCAACAGTCGCTCCGATCAACTCTTCTGCTCCCGCTCTTGCTACAACTCTCATCGCAAACATTTACTCGATTCTTCTTTTACGTTGACTTCTTCTTCAAAGGATCATACAATAGCGAAAGCTCCAATGAGCCGCTGTCAAACGTTTCATCGGAGCTGAAATATCTATTTTATAAGGCTGGTGATATTATGACAGGTAAACCTCCCAACGTCAAGCAAAATCGCGTCGGCTATCAGTTCGTCAAATCGTCAATTAAATCAAATGTCGATACTGATCGAAATGTCGATACCGATCAATCGTCAAATAATCGAAATGTCGATACCGATCAATCGTCAAATAATTTAAATGTCGATACCGATCAATCGTCAAATAATTTAAATGTCGACATCATTCGCCGCGCTTTTGACAAATTTACTTTCTGCCTCTGGAAACTTCATCCCGATAAAGGCAAAGTCCCCTTGACCGTCAAAGACAATTCTCTCCTCGCCGCTGACATTACCAACTTCGACGACCTCCTCGACTTCGACGAAGCTCTCGACGCCTTCAAAAATTTCGACGTCAGCGGCATTGGTATCGCTCTCGGCTTCGATCCTGACAACGTACTCGTCTGCATCGATCTTGATAACTGTTTCGATGATTGCGGCAATCTTTCGCCTTTCGCCTCTGACATCGTCGACCGCTTCCAAAATACCTATATCGAAGTCTCGCAATCCGGGCGCGGTCTTCATATCTTCTTCTTCGATCCCTTCGCCGTCGACATCAAAAACTTCAAGTCCGAACGCATCGAAATCTACTCCCACCACCGCTATATCGCTCTCACCGGCAATCTCCTCGACTCACATCATTCTCAACTCGCCATTCTCGACGGCGTCACTGCTATGCTCATTCACGAGTTCGATCTCTTCTCCGACTCTTCTTCTCAATTCGATTTCAACAAAATCATCGCCGAGCATAGCGGTGCCCCTGATATCCCTACTGACTCTCTCATCAACATCATTCGCCATTCCCATGCCGTCAGCCTCTTGCGCTTGCTTGACGGTAATATCGCATCCGTCGACTTCGACGATTCCCGCGCCGATTTCCATGCCGCTCTCAAGCTCTGCTGGTGGGCTAATGGCAATGCTCCTCAGATCGAACAGATCATCTCTCTTTCTCCACTCGGGCAACGCGATAAATGGCATCAGCGCAAGGATTATCGCGACCGCACCATCGCCAAAGCTATCTCTTTCTGGAATGGTCATCACTTCATTCATACCGACCATCCCGTCGACCACTCTTTCCACATTCTCGATCGCGTCATTCAACTCAGCGTCGACGGCACTCTCTCCAATTCCGATATCCTCGACTCTGACGTCTTCCGTGCCGCCGCCAACATTCGCCACTCTCATCCCGCTGCTTTCGAGGCTTTCATTCAATTCTGCAAGTCAAGAAAGATCAGCATTCGCGAGTTCAAGCATAATGTCTCTCGCGTAGCCAATCTCTTGCCGTCCCACTCTATCTCCGATGATAGTCACTTGCCTCATGCTCAATCACCTCTCAACCTGCCCGCTCTTCCTTCTCATGTCGACATTTCTATCGACAATATCGTTGTCCCCGACTTCTTCGAGCTTGCTCTCGACGGCACCTATCAGATCATTCCTGACAAGCACGGCAATTTCCAACGTTTCAAAATCTCGCAATCCGCCATCATCGTCGCGTCCATCCTTCGCAATGACGACTCCCATATCTACAAAACTCGCATCGCCGGGTTTAACAAAGGCTTCGGTTGGCGCGTCACTCCCGCCTTTCCTGACAATATCATCGCATCCTCTCAGAAGATTATCGATCTCGCTTCCTTCGGCATCGACATTCACTCCGCCAACTCTAAAGCCGTCATTCAATTCATCTCTGCCTTCAAAGCCGCCAATCCCCATATCATCCCGCGCAACATCGTCGTCAACAATACCGGCTGGCGTAACGACGGCTTTTTTGTTTATCCCAATGCCCAAGCAGACATTCAACTCGATGATGATGTTCGTCAAACTGCCGACGCCGTCTTCGATCATCAGGGCGACATCAACATCGTTCTCGACCTTCTCCATCAGGCTTTCCAAATCGATACCGTCGCTCTCATCGTCGGGGCCGCTCTCGCCGCTCCTCTCGTTCATATCCTTCGCTGTCAGAACATCGTCCTTCATATCTATGGCGCAACCGGATCAGGCAAAACCGTCGCGTCCCAATTCGCTCTCTCTCTTTTCGCCAATCCCTTCGCTACCCATGCCATGCCCACTGCCAACGCCACCAAAGCCGGGCTCGAAGCCTTCTTTGCCTCCCATCGCGATCTTCCTGCCTTCATTGACGACATCGACTCCATCTCTGACGATAAAACCAAAGCCGTCATTCGCGATATCCCCTACCAATTCGCCAATCGCATCGGCAAAATCCGCGCCAAGAAAACCGGCGGCAACGATACTATCCTACAATTTCGCGGCTCTCTCATTACTACCGGCGAACATCCTCTCACTGACGACTTCTCTGCCGCAGGTGCTAAACGTCGCGTCATCGAATTTTGCGACGACCATATCTTCAACAACTCTACCGCCCGCCACTTCTTCGTGCCCATCCGTCACCACTTCGGGCTTATCGGGCGTCGCTGGATCGACGAGATTCGGCTACATTCCGAGCGCATCGTGGCTCTCTACCGCCAGTTCCTCGACGGCGGCGAATGCATTCCCGACGGGCTCGCCTCTAGATTCCCGGACAAGGTACCCATGCATATAGACAGCATCTGTGCCATCGCCGCCGCCATCACAGCGTTCCAACACAGCTTTTTACACACAGAACTCAATCACACTGCTTGCCTCTCTTTTCTGCTCTCTTCCCGCGTCCTTCAGGCTCTTCCTGCCGCCGCTGATATCGGCGACGGGCGTCGCGCCATTCCCATCATCCGCGACTGGATCAACTCCCATCCCAAGAACTTCATGCAGGCGCGCTCCGACGAGGACGACGCGCCCGTCGCCGCAGAATCCTTCGCGCAGACATTCGGCGTGATCCGCGACAGTATCATCGCCGTCTATCCCACTGTGCTCAAGACAATGCTCGAAGAGGCAGGATTCCGCTCCGCCGACATGATACTAAAACAATTGGCGGACGCAGGCATCATCCTCCGCGATCACAACGGCAGGAACATCACACGGCTAGTCAAACACAGGGGGAAGCCTACTCGCTTTGTGGTCTTTGCCCGTGAGCTGCTATAAAAAGCCTTAGAGTTCCATTGCGCACGTTTAAAGAGGTAACGCCCTACAAATTCAATCACAATGCGGACTTTCGCGTTTCGGTAACGCCCGGTAACGCCTTGCGACTGAATAAGGCGTTACCTCTTTTTGTCGCGCCAGATCAACCTAAACCCACGTTCATAAAGTACGGTAACGCCCGTAACGCCTAAAACAATAAGGTCGAAGGGCGAAATTTTTTAATTGTGATTGAGCTTGTGATTGAGCTTGTGATTGAGACTGTGATTGAGACTGTGATTGAGACTGTGTAAAAGTGAAGGTAACACAGAGGATATTCATTTTTGTTCAAATTAAAGTTTTGCATGTTGGAAGATATGTTTTTTAGGCGTTACCGGGCGTTACCGCTTTCGGAGATGGCGTACTGACGCGGATCTCGGCACTTTTTTAGGCGTTACCTGGGTTGGTTTTTAGGCGTTACTAGGGCGTTACTGGGCGTTACCGTAATTTATGAACTATCTTCTGCATATAGCTTGGTCTGGAATGCGGTATAATGACGTAGGAGGGGAAATGGCATGGGCAATGTTTACAAAGACGGCAGGGAATATTTCAAGGTTATTGATTGGCACTTTTATAGGGAGAAGGCGATTCTGGAAGCGGTAGCAGAGGCGAGATCGGACAGTGCGCGCCCGCAATATGTCAATAAGAACGGATTGCCCGATCCGACGGCATATGAGGCGATAAGGAATGCGACGCCGTTGTCGGCAGTGAGATTGGCGACAGGAGATTTGGTGAAGCTGCCTGAGAAATGGTTAGAGGTAATGAGTCGGACGTATGCTTGGGCGAAGAAAGTAGGGGACGGAAGATACGAAGTGGCGCGGCGTCGGTACAAAGGGGAGCCGTATTTGGTGAGTTGTTATGCATTGGCGATAAGCCAGAGTAACTATTCGCTGACGTTGGAGCGGTTCAGGAACTACGCGGCATTGCAAGCGGTGCAGGCAGGATTGATAACGGTATGAAAGTTAAAGCAGGTAGTATTCAATATTCGATAAAAAAGCTAGGTTTGATCTGGTAGAATGATAGGAAGTAGAAAAGGAGGTGGGTTAGATGCTGAGTCCGAAGCAGGAGAAGTTTTGTCTGCAATATGCGAGCAGTGGGAATGTGTCGGCATCGTATATGATGGCGGGCTACCGAGTAAGAGATATGAATACGGCATCAGCGGCGGCAACCCGACTGTTGAAGAGACCGCAAATCCAAGACCGCCTTCGGGAGTTGGCGCAAGAGGTGCGCGACGACAGGATAGCGGATATCAAAGAGTGTCAAGAGATATTGACGCGGATTGCGCGGAATGAAGAAGCGGAAGACAGCAATAGGATAAAGGCGTTGCAATTGCTGTTGAAAGTGCAGGGGGCGTTCACGACGAACATCAATGTGAATGCGACGGTGCCGGTAGTGATAAGCGGCGGTGATCAGCTTGAAGATTGAAGTACCTGAGGGGACGACGGCATGGTTGCCGGAGATAGTAGGAAAAGGCTATGGAACGTTTTGGAACAGCAAGCACAGGTATAGATTAGTGAAGGGTAGTCGGGCGTCGAAGAAGTCGACGACGATAGCGTTGAATTTGATCTGTCGGCTGATGGAATATCCGCTGTCGAATGCGTTGGTCTTGCGAAAGACGGCGGCGACGCTGAAAGACAGTTGCTATGCGCAGTTGAAATGGGCAATCAATCGACTGGGGGTGAGAGAATATTGGAAGACGCGAGTAAATCCGTTGGAGTTGGAGTATTTGCCGACAGGGCAGAGGATAATCTTTCGCGGGCTCGATGATGGGATGAAGATCACGTCGATCACGGTGGCGCGCGGGCATTTGAATTTTGCATGGTTGGAAGAGGCGTATGAATGCGATGAGGAAGAATTCAATCGAGTGGACGAGTCGCTGCGCGGCAAATTGCCTGAAGGATACTTCATTCAATGGTCGATAAGTTTCAATCCGTGGAGTGCGAGCAGCTGGTTGAAGGCGCGATTTTTTGATAAGCAGTCGGCGAATGTATTGACTCTGACGACGACTTACCTCTACAATGCAAGGTTGTCGGATGCGGATCGGGAATTGTTCGAGGAAATGAAGAAGAACGATCCGCAAAGGTATAAGGTGGCGGGCGAGGGAAATTGGGGGATAGAGGGCGGGCAATTCTTTCGGGAGTTCAATGAAACAAAGCACATCGTCAATCCGTTTGCGCTGCCGAAGGGGTGGTTACGATTTCGCGCGATGGATTGGGGCTCGGCGCGACCGTACTGTTGTCTATGGATTGCGGTCGACTATGACGGCAATTTGTATTGCTATAGGGAGCTGTACGGGTGGGGCGGAAAGGCGAATGTCGGCACAGGCGAGACAGCGGCGCAAGTCGGTAAGAAAATTGCGGGATTGGAAAAGAGCGAGGAACAATTGAAGTACGGAGTATTGGATTCGGCAGGTTGGGCGCGAACGGGAGTAACGGGACCGACGATAGCAGAGGAGCTCAATGCAGAGTTGACCAAGGCGCGGTTGGTGACGTTCGGGAAAAGCTCGAAAGGACGAGTGGAAGGAGCGAATGCATTGAAGCAGAGACTGATAGGAAACCGTCAGGCGAGCGGAGAATACAAACCGGCGATATATTTTTTCGCGAATTGCATAAATCTGTTGCGGACGTTGCCGATGTTATCGCATGACAAAAACAATCCCGAGACATATGACACGTCGGGCGAAGATCACGCGGTAGATGCGCTGGTGTACGGCTGTTTGAGTCGACCGTGGACACCGTCAAAACCAAAAGTAGCAACGCCGCAAGATGGATATGTATCGGAGTCGAAAAAATCGGTATGGACGTATTGAAGAGAGGACTGGTAGGAATGACGAACAAAGAATTGAAAACAGGCGGGGTTATCAATCTGTATTTCTTCGATTGCAGACGAGAAGAACTGGATGCGACAGTGGCGAAATTGCGAATAATAAGCGATGAGATTAACGGGCACCTTGAGGTGAAATACATCGAGGGAAAGAACGAGCCGAAAGAAGCGACGAAATAAAGCAAGGCGGTGATTGAAATGATCCCGGTAAGAAAAGCGATCCGTCGAATACGGCGAATGATCCACGACGAAGAAAAGATCAATTACAGCGACGAGGAGATAAAGGATGTACTCAATGCGGGTCTGCGCGTCATACGCCGCTCGATAACGGAAATACAGCCCGAGATAATAATGACGGTATCGAAGGGAGTGTTTCAAGCAGGAGAGAGAGAAGTAATTCTGCCGAAGACGCCGACGAAGATAATAGAGATGACGGCAGGAGACAGAGTGAGAAGTGTAATCGAGGGATTTACAAGCGAGAGATTGTGCGGAGAAACAAAGCCGTTATTTGGAAGTCGGACGCCGATCTATTCTCGATATGAGATCAAGACATACGATGAATATCAGTTGCGCGAGGTGACGAACCATCACATACGCGAGAGACAAGCGCGCGGCAGACCGTATTGCTTCTACAGATACGGCGCGCGAGCATTGCGAGTATATCCGTGCCCGGAACGCGAAACAGGTTTCACGGTGCGAACAGTGTACGATATCGAGGAAATGAGCGAAGAAGACGCTACGCCGCTAAACAGCGAGTTCGACGATTTTTTGTTGGAATATGCGGCGACGCGGTTAGCAGTCGGCAACGAATATGACATGATGCAGGAACAGCAGTTGATAGGTACGATCCACAATCAGATAGCGCAGATATTGAGTCCGCCGCCGGTGGCAATCAAAGTGCGGGGGTATTGGTAATGAGGTTGGCGGTCAAGCATGAGAAACAGCAGCCGGTAATTCGCGCGGACTTCAGCGGCGGGCTGAACACGGTGGGGGTAGTGGAGGGAATAGAAGAGAATCAACTTGCGGTAGCAATCAATCTCGAAGTGGAACATGCGACAGGCAAACTGAGAACGGTGAGCGGCACGCGCGATGTATTTCAATTGAAAAAAGAGGAGCTGTTCGCGGTCGTATACGATGAGATAAACAAGGCGATGCTGATAGTGAGAGACGACAGGCGAGTGTTTTTAGTCGATTTTGAAGGTCGGGCAAAACCGTTGACGCTCGGGAAGCTGACGGGGAAGTTGTATCCGAAGTATGAGGCGTGGGATCGTGGCGTATTGATAGCGAGCGGCGGTCAATTGCAATATTTCAATGGCGAGAAGTTGCAGATATTGGATACGCCCCCGGCGGAAGAAGTAAAAGTGCGCGGTGGACGCGTAATGATCGCGCACGGGAGGCGATTGTTTTACAGCGGAGTGGGTGATGAAAATGACTGGTTAATCGACAACAACAGTGCAAGTTCGTCGAAGTGGCTGGAGATCGGCTATAAAGACGGCGCGAGGATAGTGGGGCTGGCGTCGCTGGCGAATGAAGTATTGATATTGAAGAGCAATCAAAGAGCGTATAGGTTGCAAGGCGAATTTGATGAATGGCAATTGATAGAGGTAGGCAGGGCGATTGGTTGTAAAACGCGGAGAAGTCAATGTGTGGTAGGAGACGAAGTGTTTGTGTTAAATTGGTTCGACGCACATTTCATACAGGAAGGAATCTATGGCACGGCGCGCCCCGAGAACATCGGCTTATTGGTAAGTAGCGAGTTAGAGAGATTGCCGCCGGAAACCCAAGCGCGATTTCTGCCTTCGCTCAATCAGGTTTGGTTGATAGGAGGCACCGAGAGCGTATTGATTTACGATGTGGTACTCAAAAGCTGGTGGAAGAGAAAATTCAATGCGGAAGTGCGCGATGCGTTCGGCGCGGGAAAAGAAGTGTATGTAGTCAAGCGCGATCGGATCTCAGTTCTTGACAGCGACAGCTTCCTGGACAATGGCAAAGCGATGGAATGGAAGATGGTCGGGCAGAGGTTGGTAAGTCATCACGATTTTCTGCTAAAGAGAACGAAGGTGTTGGTAACGCCGCTGAATGAAGCGGAATATCTCGGCGAGATAACAGCGGGCAAGGTGAAAGTGCCGTTGCCCTGTAAGACACGGCGACCGAAATCCCCGATCTATCAAACGCGCTTGAAGCTCGCGTCGGAGAGTAAAAATCGCGGACGAGAAATGCCGCAATCAGAAGAACGCGCGATATCGAAAGATACGTATAGTGTCGAGAGCCGCAATGTCTACAGGAAGTACTATCTCGACATAGAGGGAAGAGGCAAGGCGGTCGGATTTATTTTGCATTCGATCACGCTGGACATAGCAGAAGTGTAATCGCCGAAGGTGGCGATTTTTCTATAGGGAGGCAAAGAAAATGAGTGAGTGGAAAGTACAGAATGAGATCATCTATGCGCCGGACGGCGATGATTTGGACACGTTTGCGCTGAAGACGAAGGCAGAATTCGGAGTGATTTACACGTTGATGAATCGATTGCGGCGATTGGACGCGGCGGCGGGCGATATAAGTGACTCGGAGCCGTATCAGTTGCACGTCGACAGCACGGCGCGGCGGTTGTATATGAGAAGCGACGACAACAGTCGATGGATCGAATTGGGGCGGTTGGGCGAGTCGTTCTTCGGGATCACGCCCGGTGATATCGGAGCAGTCGAGAATGGCGGCGAAATTACGACAATCTACGGCGGGCTCGGAGTGAACAAGCCGACGAGCGGCATCAATACGAACGCGTTGTATTATGCGTTTGACGAGAAGAGATTGTATTATTGGAGCGGAACGGCATGGGAAGTAATGCTGAGTCTGAACTTTGCCGATCTGGCGGACTATGCGCGGTATTGCATAACACGCGAAGAAGTAGCAGAAAGCGGCGCGGGCAAGGTGTTGCGACTTGATGCGGTTACCGGCAAGGGCAACATCGACATAAGCGGCAGTGCGGAAAAAATCTTAGGAAAAAAGCTCGATGTAACAGAATTGCGAGATGGAGATGTGCTGGTTTACGATGCAGGCAGAGACAAATTCATCAATCAGGCGAAGGATGAATTGACACGTGATGATGTAAGTCAGACGGGCGAGGCAAACAAAATAGTCGAGACGGACGGCACCGGTGTTGCGCACATTTCGATCAACGGTTCGGCGGCGTGCATTGACGGCGTGAAGGTGGATACCGGAGGCATAAAAGACGGTCAAGTGCTGGCGTATAATGCGTCGCAAAGCAAGTTGTCGCCGACGGAGACGGCAAAACTCGACATAGAAGGCAGTGCATCAAAAATTGACGGAGTGTCGGTGTCGACGATCGGCTTGCGTGATGGTCGAGTGTTGGCATATTCGGCGTCGAACAAGAGATTGCAGTCGGCAGAGATGATATCGGCGTCGATAGACGGCAGTGCAAAGATGTTGGAAGGAGTGGGGCTGGATGCGATCAATCTCGACTCGGGAACATTGCTTGAATATGACGGACGGACGAAGAAGATAATCACGGCGACGAAGAGATACATCAGCGAAAACGATGTGAGTGCGAGCGGCGATGCAGAGAAGATCGTGCGAGTTGATCGTGAGGGATTAATTCACGCTGATCTGGACGGTAGCGCATCGAAAATTAACGGAGTCGGGCTGGGGATGTTGCAGAACGGCGAACTGCTTACGTACAACAGTCGCTTGCAACAGATTGTGTCGACGACGAATACGTATTTGACGACGGCGGATGTAAGCGAAACAAGCGAGGCAGGAAAGCTCGTCCGTGTGCCGGTCGACAAGACACTCGATGTCAACATTCGCGGGACGGCAGGGGGGCTTAATGGGATCAAGTCCGAGCTCGGAAGTATCGGAGACGGACAACTTCTCAGCTATAATGAGCAGCGGGATCGGATTGTGGCAATAGATAATGAATTTGTGCGTCAATCGGATTATGAAGCAAGCACGGCGTCGAATGTAACGATCAATGCGGACGGTCGGATCGAAGTCGATACAACGGGGAGTGCGGCGAAGGTGGACGGTGTGCGCGTTGACACAACCGGAATGAAAGACGGGCAGGTGCTGATTTACAACGCGGCATTGAACAAGCTGATTCCTGCGGATAAAGATTACATCACGGAGGACGACATATCCGAGAGCGGCGAGATAGGAAAGTTGCTCCGAATAGCAAAAGACAAAGACATACCGATAGATATAAGCGGCAGCGCGAATGCGATAGATCACGTGAATGTGGTGTGCAGTGACATAGAAGATGGAGATGTGTTGGTATATCACGCGGCAACGAAGAGTTTCGTGACGGAGCCGAAGTCGGCAACGTCGGGCGAGGGCAAATTTTTAGTGTTTCGACGCGGCAGGGAGTTACTGCTCGAGTATAACGGCAGTCAAACAGTCGATCTCGATGTGGACGAGTTGATAGGAGCGAAGGCACAGAGATTGGCAAAACCGATCAAATTGAAAGTGATCGGAATGGCGCATGGTGAGACGGAATTCGACGGGTCGAAGGATATCAAATTAAAGTTGTACGATGTGAATGCAGTGTTGGCAGCAGTGGCAGGAGTGGCGCGGAAGGCATCACGGCTGTCGACAGCGCGGAAGATAGAGATCACGGGCGATGGCATGGGCTCGGTGATGTTCGACGGTTCGTCTGATGTAACACTCACATTGACATTGAACACGGAACAATTGGTGGAGAGTTTGTCGGACTCGCAATTGTCGGAAACGTATGTGACGAAGGCAGAGTTGGATGAACGTACGCAAGTGAGTGACGAAGATATAGCGGCATTATTCGCGGGAGATGAAGGCGATGAGTAATGGCAAGACAATAGCGTGGATTGTCGAGGAGGAAATGCCGTATTTTGATGATACGATGTCGACATGGGGGCAATATTTCCCGCCGCCACCGCCTCCACCGCCATCAGAGAC
>CALGGX010000335.1 GCA_937916025.1 uncultured Selenomonadales bacterium | reverse complement strand
GCTGCCGGTGCAGTTGTAATTGAAGATGTTCCGGCAAATAAAGTCGTTGCAGGCTGTCCTGCCAGAATAATTAAAGACAAGGACGCGAATACAACGCAGAAAACCGCGCTTGAATTTAACCTGCCGTTTGACGAAAACATTTCTTTCATTCAGAACCTGTGGAACAATATTTCAAACGAAACGCTTTCAAAATATGCGTTCGGAATCGGCGGCATGCAAATCGGCGGTATCAGACACAAAGTCATTCCCGACGGCAGCATGTTTTGGTCTGAAGACTCGCTGCTCGCGGCAATTCTTCACGCTGTCGTGGGATAAAAAAATGCCCCCGAGCGAGTCGGAGGCAATTGAACAATGAGATCATTCATACAAAACTCGTTAACGGACATTAAATCGCGCGGTGACGCAAAGGTGGTAATTTGCCACTTTTTGCCGGTTATGCGTTTTTCGCGGCTTCGGCAATTATCGACGGTTCTTCGTGCCGATTGACGAGCATTTTGATCATCTGAACAACCAATTGCCGCTCGGCATCGGTGAGCCGATTGAGATCCGACAACGCTTGAACACTGCCGCACTGCTCTCGGAAGAGGAACAACATCAATAATTCTTCATCACTGAAGCAGTCGCTCATGAATGACGGGTTGTCGAGGAACGAATAATATCCTCTTCTGCGCAATTTCGGCATCACTTCATGAGTAAGCCAATGCCGAATTTTCTTCGCCGCAGGTAATTCTGAATCTAAAATGAGATCATTCATGCCGTACTCGTTAATGAGGATCATCGTCTGAACGCCGCCGTTGCGCGAGGGAGTAACGATTCGTTCCTCCCTTTTATCTTCAGACTCGACATGATCGCGGATTGCTTTTCGACTGTTTTTATAGCCGAGCATTTCTGCGACTTGTTTGCCGACAAACCACGGCACGCCGTCATCATCGAGATAAACATCGAGTTTGCCGAATTGCTCGTTGTAGAAAGTCCGCAATTTGTTGCGCGCGGCAATCCGTTCCAAAATCAAGTGCTGCATTTTTCCGAACGAGATCATCAATGCGCGCCCCTTGCAGTCCGGTCGCGTGCATACCGGAGTGAGACTGTTGGCTGCCGTCGTGAACGGGCGATGGCAGTAGTAGCAGAACCGCGTTTCCAACGCGCCGACATGCGGGTCGTATCCGGCATCAATCGCAAAATCTCTTGCGAGTGCAATGTCTTCTTCCAACGTTGCCGCGATCTCGGGCGTGACGAATTTGCTTTGTCTTGCGATGTTTACACGTTCATTGCGCGCTTCGCTGCTGCATTTTTTACAGCAGTACTCATTGCCGTAGCTGGGCGCGAGAAACTTCTTGCCGCACTTGGGATTTTTACAGGTCTTTTCGATGTACGGGTCGGCGACGTGATGATAATAAACGTGCTCCGACTGTTTCATCAGAAAAAGCCATTCGATATCGTTCATGTCGGAATCGAATTTGCCGTTGGGCTTGCGATGCTCATGGTGAATGACATAGCCGTCGGGAAGTTCGCCGTTGTGGAACATCCAAACTTCGTTGTGGAGATAGTACCGCCGCCCCATGGACGTGAACGAGTACTTCTCGGTCTTGCCGTTGTTGAGAATTCGCCGCGTATAGAAAAGTCCGCCGAACATCTGATGGTCTGCATCGATGACGAGAACATGTCCGTTGCCGGGCTCGCCGGGCTGAGTGCCGGGCGCATCGGGACGAATGAATTTTGTTTGCATGAATATATTCAACGTGATAAAATCACTCCGAAAATTTTTTTGACGGAGTGAATTTTTTTTGATAACGGAAAAGGCACGCGCGAAGATCAATTTGACACTCGACATTCTCGGCTTGCGAAACGACGGCTTCCATGAAGTCGAGATGATCCTGCAATCAATCGAACTCGCCGATCAATTGACGCTCGAACGAATTGCCGAGCCCGACATTCGACTCGAAATTGCCGAGTCCGACGTCGAGGGCGTCGAGCTCCTTCCGACCGATGACAACAATCTCGCCGTCGCCGCCGCGCGGAGCGTCTTCAGACATTTCAAACTCGACGGCGGTCTCAATATCCGATTGCAGAAAAACATTCCGATTGCCGCCGGACTCGCGGGAGGAAGCGCGGACGCCGCCGCCGTCATTCGCGGAATCAATCGTCTCTTTGAGCTTCATTTGCCGCCCGGGGATATGTTTGAACTCGGAGCCGAACTCGGCTCGGATATACCGTTCTGCCTCGGCGGAGGAACCTGCCTTGCAACCGGGCGCGGCGAACGCTTGACACAATTGCCCGATCTTCCTACGACGCCGCTCGTTCTCATCAAGCCGCGCGGCTCCGTGCCGACTGCATGGGCGTATAAAAATTACGACGCCGATCCAAGCTCCGAACATCCCGATACGCGCGCGATTGTCGATGCAATCAAAATCGGCGATGTCGAAGCCGTCGGCGAATTGATGTTCAATGTGCTCGAACGCATTTCAGTCAAGTTGCATCCGTCGATCCTCGAGTACAAACGTCAATTGCTCGAGCGCGGCGCGAAGGCGGCTGTAATGAGCGGCTCGGGACCTTCGATCTTCGGCTTTGTCAATTCAATCGAAGCCGCCGAAACCATTGCCGCCGATATCAGCGACGCAACCGTTATCGTCACTTCAACCGGCAAATTTCTGCTTTAAACGATACTTTTTAACGACAGGGGAATGTTTATGTTGACTGAATACATACCGGCAGTATTGGTGGCGGGCGATCCCGAGAGTTTTATGGCGCGCGTGCATCGTGCAAACCGCGTCGCGCGCGTTGTCGGCAGAATTGAATTTCGCGGCGAGCAGGACGGAGAACAATTCGATGCAATCAAAACGCAAACCGTCCGCATCAACAACAAAATTCAACCCGTCGATACGCTCCGCGCCATGGTCGACAACGCAAATTTCGATTATCTCGTCATAATGAATTACACGGACGCGTTGAATTATACGGCATTTCTTTCGCGCCGAACTAAGCTCATTCCGAATGATCAAATTCTCGCCGTCGACTCATTCCTCGGCATTGCAACAACCGGTTTTCATTCCTTCTCCAATGACACGATTCTGTATCGACTGATCGTATCGCAGAAACTTCATTCGTTGCTCGACGCGGATGCATATCTTTCGCAAGGCACGCGCTATATCAGACCGATATTGAATTACGAGCTGTCGATCGAAGCCGTCAAATCCGATGCCGATATTCTGCCGATCTTTTCCAACATTTACGATCGGGTTTATGCTTCGTCAACCGATTGCAGCATGCGCCATTACGACGCGATTTTGTTGACGGACGAGCGTGATTGGGAAGCGTTGTTGTTGAAATTCTACGAGATGTCAAAAATGACCGAGAAGTTCATCGTATTTCTCCGCGCGGGTTCGCCTTTGAATAAATTCGCGGACGAGGATCGCTGGCCGAAAGATTTTGTTCAGATCAATTATCAAAATGCAGTCAACGGCAGATGGTTCATTCTGGAGTTCGAGGAGCCGTCGGATATCGGACTCTACGTCGTCACGCATAAGAAGTATGAAATACCCGGCTTGCCGGAAGAATACAAATCGTTGCATGCGGGGCGCGCGCTCGGAGAAGACCTCGGCTATATCGGCGACGACACCGGCAAGTCGATCTCCGAGCTCAATCGATACTTGAATGAAATGACGGCGGCATATTGGATTTGGAAAAACACGACGCATGATTTCATCGGCATTGCGCATTACCGGCGATTTTTTTCGAGCAAGAGCGGCAATAAATTCAAGCCCGAGAACATTTTGACGGCAGAGCAGGCAATCAGACAGCTCAGACAAAGCGACATGATCGTTTCGTATGAAGAAAATTACGTCTACAATCAGTACGGATTTTTGATCAACGACACGGGGCGGCAGATCACGAGCACGGCAGTTATGTTGACAAAGTCGATGATGAAATTGCATCAGCCGGAGTATGTCGATGTGTTTGATTACATAATGGGCAGCAATTCGCTGTATCGTTGCAATATGATGGTCACGCGCAAATATGTCTTCGATGCGTATTGCGAATGGCTGTTTTCGTTTTTATTGCCGGCGCATCAAGAGTTCATGGATATGATGCCGATCGAGCGTTTCAACGTCAATCAAAAGCGCGTGTTCGGATATTTGTCGGAGCGGTTGATGAACGTGTGGCTGTTGAAAAACAACTTGCGGCTGAAGGAATTGCCGATAATGGAAAATATCGAGCCGCCGAAACAATTGAAGCCGACGGAGGTAAATGAAACCGTCGGCGGTGATACGTCCGAAACATGATAAGTGCTTGGGAGGATTGAATTTATGACAAACGACAACGAGCCGAGGTTGGAGCCGATCAATCTTGACACCTATCAACCGTTGCGCGAAGCGATTTGCGAATCGCTCCGAAATGCAATCAAAAACGGAAAGCTCAAACCCGGGGAACGATTGATGGAAGTGCAATTGGCGGAAGAGCTCGGAATCAGTCGGACGCCGGTGCGCGAGGCGATCAGAAAACTCGAGCAGGAAGGCTATGTGATTATGCTTCCTCGGCGCGGAACTTACGTCTCGAGCGTGACGATCAACGACGTTAAAGAGATTTTCGAGATCCGAACGGCGTTGGAGAAATTGTCGACGGGGCTTGCCGCGCGGCGCATCGAAAACGAAGAACTCGAGCAGTTGCAAAAACTGTTGGCGTCGATCGAAGGATATATCGAAGCAAACGACATTGACAACATTGTAAAAACAGACATTGAATTTCATGATCTGCTGTATCAGGTGAGTCGCAACTCGCGGCTGTCGGGGATCATCAGCAATTTGAAAGAGCAATTGGCGCGGTTTCGGACGCTGTCGATGTCATATCCCGGGCGATTGAAAGAGACGCTCGAGGAGCATCGCGAGATGGTCGAGGCGATTGCGTCGGGCGATGTGGAGTCGGCGCGCGAGGCGGCGGAACGTCACATGGTTCGTGCCGAGGAAACGCTTTTGATGGCAATGCGGAAATGATAATGCGTAATGCGTAATGCGTAATGCGTAATTAGGAATGCGTAATTAGGAATGCGTAATTAGGAATTTGGAGTTAGGAGTTAGGAATTTTGAATTAGAAATTTGGAATTT
>CALGGX010000334.1 GCA_937916025.1 uncultured Selenomonadales bacterium | reverse complement strand
TCGCATCATTCCGTCGATGGCTCCGCGCGGAACTTTTTTTGATCGAAACGGTCAATTGCTCGTCACAAATCGCCCGGGCTTCACGGTGTCGTTATTGCCGTTGACGGAGCCGATCAAAGACGAAGTCATTGTAAAGCTCGGCGGATTGCTCAACGTGCCCGTCGAGGACATCAAAAAAAAGATCGACAATCACTACGGCTTCGATCCGATCCACATCAAATCGGACGTGACGCCGGATATAGTAACGATCATCGAGGAGCAGAAGAATACTTACCCGGGCGTTGTGATTGAAGTGCAACCGATCCGCAATTACATTTTGAAGCAGGAAGCGGCTCATACATTCGGCTACGTCAGCGAAATTTCCGATGAAGAGCTCGAGCGGAAGAAGTCGGAAGGCTACCGCTCCGGAGACATTGTCGGCAAATTCGGTTTGGAGCGCGTGTATGACAAATACATTCGCGGCGTCAACGGCGGCGAGCAGGTTGAAGTCGATGTGGCGGGCAAGCCGGTGCAAATTCTCGGCAAAAAAGAGCCGACGCCCGGCGCGGACCTAATATTGACGCTCGATCGGGATTTGCAGGTCGCGGCGGAGCAGGCGGTTGATGCTCAACTCGCCGAGATCAGCGCGAACGCGGCGGCGGCTGTCGTAATGAACCCGCAAACCGGCGAAGTGCTCGCGCTCGTCTCGCGCCCGGCATTTGATCCCAATCTCTTTGCGCATGGCATTTCGACAAAAGATTGGAACGCGATCAACGAAAATCCGTACCATCCGATGGATAACAAGGCAATCACCGGCGAATATCCTCCGGGCTCGACATTCAAAATCGTCACCGGAACCGCCGCGCTCGCCGCGCAAAAAGTCACGCCGGACGAGATGATTTTCGACTCCGGCACGCACTGGCTGATTCCGAAAGGCAACGCGAGCGGCGAAGCTCTCGGCTGGCTGAATTTCCGAGACGCGCTCGCGCATTCCGATAACGTGTATTTCTATGAAATGGGCAATCGGCTCGGCGTCGATCTGCTCGAATATTACTCGCGAATGTTCGGCTTGGGCGAAGTCACGGGGATCGATTTGCCTTACGAGTCCGAGGGCATGGTTGCCAGTCAGGCATTGAAACGCAAACTCTACGACGACGATTGGTATCTCTCGGAAACGTTTGACGCGGCAATCGGGCAGGGCTTCAATCTCGTGACGCCGTTGCAGGCGGCAATGGTCATGGGCGAAATCGCCGCAAACGGCAAGCGATACAAGCCGCACGTCGTTCAAAAGATCGTCACGCAGGACGGCGAATTGATCAAAGAATTTCCGCCGGAGCTTCTCTCGCAATTGGACGTGCCCGACCGGGTGATCGAATTGGTTCAGTCGAGTCTCCGAGACGTTGCCAAGTACGGAACCGCCGCGCGGAATTTCGCCGGTTTCCCTTACGATATCGCGGGCAAAACCGGAACTGCAGAAAATTCTCAAGGACGCGATCACGGTTGGTTTGTCGGCTACGGACCTTTCGACAATCCGACGATCGTCGTCAGCGTCATCGTCGAGCAGGGCGGCTTCGGCGCGGCATCCGCCGTCCCGATCGGCAGAAAAATCATGGAAGCCGCGTTTTCACTCGCCGTCGCCAGAGGGCAAATGCCCGCTCCGCCACCGCAATAAAAATCCTGAAAAAAAAATGTAGATTTTTGTCGCGCGATGTTGTATAGTTATATCGGAAAAAATTCAGCGACTCGAACTTCGGTTTGAGTCCGGAGGTTTAGCAACAGAGGTGGCGACAATGAGTGAAGACATTGTTAAAATCAAAGGCACGCGTGCGGGATTGCAATTGTCGTTCGCATCGGGCGCGAAGTTTGAAGAGATAAAGTCAAACATCGTCGGCAAACTCGAATCGGGCAGCAATTTTTTCATTCGCGGCACGACGGTCTACATTCCCAAGGAGACATTTCCGACGGAGCAAATGGAAGTGTTGCGGCGGATTTTTCATCGACACGGGATGTTGTTCCGCAACGACATGCCGAAATTGCCGGGCATTCAGCCGAAAAAACCGCTCGTCGATCCGAAGAAGCCGACTGTTGATCCGAAAAAACCGAAGACGGATCAAATGTTGGTGATCAATCGGACGGTTCGAAGCGGGCAAGAAATTCGGACGGAGAGTTCGGTTTTGATTTGCGGCAACGTCAATCCCGGGGCGCAGGTCATTGCGGGCGGTTCGATCGACATTCGCGGAACGTGTCGGGGGTTGGTGCATGCCGGCGCGTTCGGCAATGAAAAGGCGGTGATCATTGCGGATCGACTGATGCCGGTTCAGATCAGAATTGCGGATCTTGTGGCGCGTTCTCCGGACGAAGCGGAGAAGGCGGACACGCCCGAGCGAGCATCGATCAAAAACAATCACATCGTCATCGAGCCGATCATGAGATAATGCGTAATGCGTAATGCGTAATGCGTAATGCGTAATGCGTAATGCATAATGCGTAATGCGTAATGCATAATGCGTAATGCGTAATGCGTAATGCGTAATGCGTAATTCAATTCGTAATGCGTAATGCATAATGCATAATTGGAGAACGGTTTTTCAATTCCTGATTGCGCATTCCTAATTCCAAATTCCTAATTCCGCACTCCTAATTACGAATTACGAATTACGCATTGCTTTTAAGGAGTGGTGTATATGAGTGAAATAATCGTAATAACCTCGGGCAAGGGCGGAGTCGGCAAGACAACGACAACCGCCAACATCGGAGTCGGTTTGGCAATGCGCGGCTTCCGAGTTGCCCTTATCGACGTCGACACCGGGCTTCGCAATCTCGATCTTCTGCTCGGGCTCGAAAATCGGATCATGTATGATCTCGTCGACGTGACCAGCGGACGCCAGCCGTACAAAAAAGCCCTCGTTCAGCACAAGAAATACAAATCGCTGTCGTTGTTGCCGACTTCGCAAGTCAAAGATAAGTCGTCCGTCAACGGCGATCAATTGATTGCGCTGTGCAAAGAGATGGCTCCCGAGTTTGATTACATTCTGCTCGATTGCCCCGCCGGCATCGAAGAAGGTTTCAAAACGGCAATCGCCGCCGCCAATTGTGCAATCGTCGTGACGAAGCCGGAAATTTCTGCCGTGCGCGACGCCGATAAGATCATCGGCGAGCTCGGACGCGCCGACAAGTCAAACATCAAACTGATCGTCAATTGCATTCGCCATCAAATGGTCGAGAAGGGCGATATGCTTGACATGAGCGATATCGACGAGATTTTGTCGATCGAATGCATCGGGCAGGTGCCGGAAGATGAGATGGTCATAATGGCCACCAACCGCGGCGAGCCGGTGATCACGATGCCGGACTCGCAAGCCGGCAAGGCGTATAAAAACATTGTCGGCAGACTTTGCGGCGAGCGCATTCCGTTTCTGAAGGCTCCCAAAGAGGGTTTCTTTGCGAAGTTGAAGAGATTCCTCGGGCTCATTTAAGGGGGACGACCGCATGCTTATCGACACCCTGATGAAAATTTTCGGGCGCAACGAAAAGCCGTCCGGGAAAATCGCAAGAGATCGGCTGCGCGTCGTTCTCATTCATGATCGCGCGAGTGTTTCGCCGGAAATTATGGAGCGGCTGAAGAATGACATTATTGCCGTCATTTCCAATTACATGGAAGTCAATCAGAAGGACATGGAAATTTCACTCGCCAACGACGCCGATTCGGTCGCGCTCATTGCCAACATTCCCGTCAATTCGATGCGCCACAGCAGGCATTGAGTCGAGATCGATAATCGCGTCCGCGAGTTGCAAAATCGCCGGTCGATGTGCGGCAATTATAACCGTGCGTCGTCGACCGGCTTTTTTTATTGCGTCGATGATTGCGTGTTCGGTTTCGGGATCGAGACCGGCAGTCGGCTCGTCGAGGATCACGATCGAAGAGTTTTTTGCGTCGATCTTGCGTTCCGCGCGGAGTAAACCGAGTCTCTGCAATTGCCCGCGACTCAATGTGTGATCCGCGCCGTTTTCGATGCCGGTGACGTTCGAGATGAAGTGATGCGGCTGTTGAGGGACGTAAGCGATCTTTTCGACGAGCGAACGGCGATCGGCTTTCGACAGCGGCAGATCGTTGATGAAAATCTCGCCCGACGTCGGTCGATTGATACCGGCGAGCAATTTCAGCAATGTCGACTTGCCGCAACCGCTCTCGCCCTTAATCACGGTGATTTTGCCCGCGTCGATCGAGAGAGTGAGATTCTCGAGCGCGGGCGTGAGTTTGTTCGGATAAGTGAACG
>CALGGX010000333.1 GCA_937916025.1 uncultured Selenomonadales bacterium | reverse complement strand
CTCGCGTGCGGCACGGGAGCATGCGCGACGGCGGTGGCGTGAGTGTTGAGCGGCAGGAGCGAGCGGCGCGTAAAAATTATTCTCGACGGCGGCGAACTCGAACTCGAATGGAGTGCCGTCGACAATCACGTTCGCATGACCGGAGCCGCGAAAAAAGTTTTCGACGGACGATTGGAATTTTGAGGTGAAACGAATGACGGATATAGTGAACATCGGCTTCGGAAACATCGTGATGACAAATCGGATTGTGGCGATCGTGACGCCGGATTCGGCACCGATCAAACGGCTGATTGCGGAGGCGCGCACGACAAAACGCCTCATCGACGCGACGTACGGGCGGCGCACCCGCTCGGTTTTCATTATGGATAACAACACGATAATCTTGTCGACGATCACGCCCGAGACGATCGGAACGCGCGCGATCGAAGGCGAGGCGTCGAAAATGAAATCGGATCGGAAAAATCCGAGCGAAGAGAAGAGTTGATGTCGATGGCAAGAGGTCTTTTGATAATCGTATCGGGAGCGTCCGGCACCGGTAAGGGAACGGTTTGCAAGCGATTGCTTGAAGAAATGCCGGAAATGGAGTATTCGATTTCAGCGACGACTCGAACGCCGCGTGCGGGCGAGCTCGACGGGCGGGAGTATTTTTTCTTCACGCGCGAGCAGTTTCGGCAAAAGATCGACGCGGGCGAGTTCCTCGAGTACGCGGACGTTTACGGCAATTTTTACGGCACGCTGAAGAGTTACGTCGATAAAAAACTCGACGCGGGGCGCGACGTGCTGTTGGAGATCGACACGCAAGGCGCGCAAAAAGTCAAGGCGGCGTGCCCGGAAGGCATTTTCATTTTTTTGTTGCCGCCGTCGATTGAAGAACTGAAACAACGAATAATCGGTCGCGGCACGGAATCGAAAGAGTCGTTAATTCGGCGATTGAGTTCCGCGCCGGAAGAAATTGATATCGGTCGGCAATACGACTATGTCGTCGTGAACGACGCGATCGCGCGCGCGGTTGAAAACATCAAAGCGATCGTCATTGCCGAGCACAGCCGCGCGGAGCGTTGCGAAGACAAATTCGCGGCGTTGAAAACAGAATTGGGAGATGTTGCAATTTGAAGATCAAAAAGCCGAGCATGGTAAATCCGTCGACGGACGCGTTGCTTCGCAAGACGAAGAGCCGCTACACTCTGGTGGTGCTGGCGTCGAAACGCGCGCGTCAATTGCTGACGGGCGAGCCCTGCCATGTCGAAAAGCGGTCGAATAAGTATGTGACGAACGCCATGCGCGAGATCGTCGAAAACAAGATCACGTACCGCATTCAGCGCGAACACAGGAAGTGACGGCGATGGACGAAAGAGATTTACTGTCGATCCGAAGCAAAAAAATCGTGCTCGGAGTGACGGGCGGGATTGCGGCATTCAAGAGTGCCGGGCTCGCGAGCCTTCTGGTCAAAAACGGCGCGGAAGTTCGAGTCGTGATGACGGCGGCGGCGAAAGAATTCATATCGCCGAGGACGTTTCAGGAATTGACAAAGCAACCGGTGTACTCGGAGCTGTTCGATCAATCGATCAATTTCCGAAGCGTGCATATCGGTTTGGCGCAATTTGCCGATCTGATCGTGATCGCACCGGCGACGGCGAATTTCATTGCAAAGGCGGCGCATGGGCTTGCGGACGATCTGTTGACGACGACAATCCTCGCGGCTTCTGCACCGATCATGGTCGCGCCGGCAATGAACAGCCGAATGTATCTGAACGCGGCAACGCAAGACAATCTCGAAACGCTCCGTCGACGCGGTTTCAATATAATCGAGCCGAACGTCGGGAGATTGGCATGCGGCACGACCGGACCGGGGCGATTGCCGGAGCCGAACGAGATTGCCGAGGAGATCAACGTGTTTTTCGAGCGGCTGAAAAATCGCAAGCTGGTCGGCAAGAAGATCATAGTGACGGCGGGCGGAACGATTGAGCCGATCGATCCGGTGCGATATATCGGCAATCGCTCGAGCGGGAAGATGGGCTTTGCGATAGCGGAGGCGGCTCAACGCCACGGCGCGAATGTTTTATTGGTGACGGCACCGTCAAACTTGCGCGATCCGTACGGCGTGGAGGTGGTGCGCGTCGAAACGGCAATGCAGATGCACGACGCGGTGCTGAAAGAATACGAGACGGCGGACGCGGTGATCATGTCGGCGGCGGTGGCGGATTATCGCGCAAAAGAGATCGCGCCCGAGAAGATCAAAAAATCCGACGAGACGCTGACGATCGAGCTCGAAAAAAATCCCGACATTCTCCTCGAGCTCGGGCAGAAGAAGACGAAACAAATTTTGATCGGCTTCGCGGCGGAGACGCAAAATATTCTTGCATACGCTTCGGCGAAATTGAAACAGAAAAATCTCGACTTCATAGTTGCAAACGACGTGACGATCAAAGGCGCGGGTTTCAATTCCGAAACGAACGTGGCAACGATCATCTCGCGCGGCGGAGCGGCGGAGTATTTTCAGCTGATGCCGAAGGCGGAGCTTGCAGAGATCATCATCAAGCGGCTCGAGAAAAAGATGCAATAAATTCGAGGGTTCGGGCGGGTGGGTATAAAAAATTGTTTGTATCGAGACGCGGCGTAAAACCTTATGAGTATCTAAGCCGCAACCGTTGACTAAAAAAACTACATAAATTAAAATCGACGCGGCGGATTTGTGCAGCAGATTTTCGGCGCGCGTTCTCACCGACGTTAAGCTCGGACCTTCGCCCGAATGGATGCAGAAACGCCTCGAAGGCGCCGGTATCCGCGCGATTAACAATGTTGTCGACGTGACGAATTTCGTTATGGTTGAACTCGGTCAGCCGATGCACGCTTACGACTGGGAAAAAATTTCCGGCAAAGTTTTGAACGCGCGGCGCGCCGTAGCCGGTGAGCAGCTCCATACGCTGGACGATTCAAACCGGCTGGCGAAGGGCGGCGAGCTGGTTATTGCTGACGCGGAAAAAGCCGCCGGACTTGCGGGTGTCATGGGCGGCTACGAAACCGAAATTACCGAAAAAACTAAAACCGTCGTGCTTGA
>CALGGX010000332.1 GCA_937916025.1 uncultured Selenomonadales bacterium | reverse complement strand
CCGGCTCCTCGCCCTTGATCGCTGTTTCGATGCGGAAGAAATCATGCCCGCCTTCGTTTACTTCATACGCTTTGATGTATTGCAATTCGCTCGGCTCGTCACTCTTTGCTTCCGCGCCGACCGTCGCGCCAATCAATATCATCATCAGAAAAAACAGTACTTTCGTGAGTTGCCGCACCGAATCACTCCTCTTCGCCTGACGCCGCGAGCGGCAGTTTGTCGATCGCTATCGTGATCACCAAATCATCGCCTTCGATTGCATCTTTCGGCAACAGCGAAATCGGCACCACAAGCTTGATCATCGTCTCCGTGTCCTCGCCGATATACAGCACGGCTTTATCCTCGCCATCCTCGACTTCTTCAATTCGATCGATGAACGCCGTCGTTCGCTTGATCTCGTCCGCGTCCAACGGTTGCTCGTCCGTCAAACCGACATGCTCATCAATCATCGACTCAATCGGATCACCGGCTTCGGACGGATCAAATTCCGCGCCGTCAAAGAATTTCACTTGCTTATCCATTCGTTAATCCACTCCTTCGTCACTTCAGGCATCACGCTCCACGCCTTGCCGTCAGTCGTAATGGTGATCGTGCCGTTCATGTACGTCCAGAAAATCTTCGCATCGTCGACGCCGCATTTGAGATACGCATTTAACGCCGCCTTGTGCGGATGCCCGTACGTGTTGCCGCCTTCGACATCGGGCTCGCCCGCCGAAATTACAACATACTCCGGCGAAACCGCCTTCATGAAATCCGCGCCGGCGGACGTTTTCGAGCCGTGATGAGAAGCCTTCAGTACCGTGCTCTTCAATTCCGATTTATGCTCGCTGTTGAGCAGATCGTTCTCAACTTTCTTCTCCGCATCGCCGGTGAACAGCATCGAGAAGTTTTTGTAAGTCAACATCCCGACAATCGACTCGTTGTTCGGATCATGCTTGTAATTCTTCTTCGCGCCCGCGTCCAACAGCGTTGCCGTCGGATAAAACACTTTGAATTTCACGCCGCCGCCGAAGTCGAGCACATCGCCGTCTTTCAAATGTCCGATCGAAATGCCTGCCGCCTCTGCCGCACTCATGTAATTTTTGTAGATTTTCGAGTTCGAGTCCATGCCGTTGTCGTCGATCTCTTTGATTTTGAGTTTGCCGTCTTTGATCAGCCGCTCGATGCCGCCGATATGATCCGCATGCGGATGCGTCAGAATCACGCGATCGAGGTTTTTGATTTTCGTCTTGTCAAGTTCCGCGACCAACTTCGCGCGCTCGTCGATATCACTCGTATCGATCAGGATATTCTGCTTCTTGGTTTGGATCAAAATCGCATCGCCCTGCCCGACGTTGAGCATCTTGATTGTCAAATCGCCTTTGACCGGCGTCGACGGTTGCGGAGCGACTGTTTCGATCGGCGGTTTTTCCGCAACCGCGGGAGGATCACCGCCGACTTGTTGCCCGCCGCAACCGCTCAGCAAGCCGATTGTCAATATCGGCAAAACAATTTTCGACAGGATTTTTCGCATCAGATCGCCGCCTCGAGAATGTATTTTTCAATGCCGAAAGCAACTCCGTCTTCGCGAACGCTCGGAACGACATGTTTTGCGAGTGCTTTTAATTTCGGATTGCCGTTGCCCATCGCGCAACCGCATCCCACAGCCCGAATCATCTCGAGATCATTAAAGCCGTCGCCGAACGCAAAACTGTTTTCGACCGGAATTCCGAGATACTCCAGCGCATGCAAAATGCCGCTGCCTTTCGTGTTTCGACGATTGTAGAGTTCAACGCTTTTCTCGCCGAAGGGAATGATCCCCGTCAATTCTTCCGATTGCAGATGCCGATTGAAGAAATTTCGGATCTCGTCATTCGGTTCTTTGATCAGAAAATCGATCTTGTTGACGGAGATTTTTCGCGTGTCAAACTCTCGTACAAATTCGCTTGTGTCAATGTCGATCCGCGCATAAAATTCTTCCATCATCGGCGAAAATTTTTTGAGATAAACGTTCGGATGACTTTCCAAAACGTATTCGACGCCGTGAGCATCGCAAAAATCAACAATCTCATTGACGAGATTCGGAGCCATCGGCTCGTCGAAAATCACTTTGCCGTCAATCACGACGACCGCGCCGTTCATCAACACAAAGCCGTTGAAACCGACATCGATGATTGCGGGATCGAGAAAATCAAGCGGGCGTCCGCTCGAAATGAAAATGTAATGCCCGGCGTCTTTCAATTTTTGAAGAGCCGCGCGGACTCGGGCAGACGGTTCGGTCATTCCGACCGTTACGTCGATCAAAGTGCCGTCGATGTCAAAAAATGCCGCCTTCTTCAATGCAATCTGCCTCCTCTGCGATTATACGTGATCACGCCGCGAATAATCAGCATCGCGAACCACAGCGTGAACGTGGCGATATAGATTATGTCGACGATTTCAAGGTTGTCGTAATTCATTTTCGAGAAGAGAAAGACTGCCGCGACGAGGATCAGGCAATCGAACGGACGCAAAATTTCTTTGAGCACGTCTTTCAAACGATCACCTCCAATGTATTTTCATTGCAATTATAACACGGCGTATTTTTTTTAATCAAGCGTCAAGTAATTGAAAATCCGCGCAGGATATGAGAAAATAGCAGGAAAAACTCGAGGAGTGATGACGATGTCGATCAAATTGTTTGTGACCGATCTCGACGGGACTCTGTTGCCGTCGGGCGTCGATGTTCCGGCAAAAAATATTGCGGCAGTCAAAGACATGGTCGCGGCGGGAGTGATCGTGACGCTCGCGACCGGCAGAATGTTCCGCGCGGCGTTGCCGATTGCCAAATCGCTCGAAGTCGACGTGCCGCTCATTACATACAACGGCGCGCTGATCAAATCGGCGGCGGGCGAAGTGATCCATGAAGATTGTCTCGCGCCGGAGCTCGCGCAGTCGATGATCGAATTCTGTTTGGAACGCGATTGGCACGTCCAGACATATGAAGACGATCAACTCCGCTACGCGTACCGAAACGAATTTTCGGAGGCATATGAAGCAGCACTTCATGTCAAAGGCAAAGAAGTCGGCTCGGAAAAATTGAAACGACACGTCGCTCGAATGTATAAATTGCTGTTGGTGACACACGGGCGCGAGGAGTCGGACGCATGCATTTCGGCATTGAAAGCAGAATTCGGAGATCGAATTGACGCGGCGAAATCTCAACCGCAATACGTCGAGATCATTTCCAAAGGCGTGTCGAAGGCGGCGGCGTTGAGAATTCTCGCGGCGCGCTACAACATTCCGATCGAAGAGACGCTCGCGATCGGAGACTTGGGAAATGATCTTCCGATGCTCCGCGCGGCGGGCGTGGGAGTTGCAATGGGAAATGCATTCGACGAAGTAAAAGCGGCATGCAAATTCGCCACGGGAAATTGCGTCGACGGCGGCTTCGCTCAAGCGGCGCATAAATTCGTACTTGCAGAGGTGGTACACAATGAATGACATGGATAAAATTGCGGCGGAGATCGATCTGAGCAACGTCAAGCGCGAAAACGCCGAGG